>JALHHH010000094.1:4818-11464 GCA_022837485.1 Bacteroidales bacterium | reverse complement strand
ACCTGAGAAAGCGATAGTGAAATGCATTGTTGATGTCGAGCTTGTAACCGGAGATGCGGGCAAGGCTTGCATGTGAGGCATTAACCTGGGTAAAATTCTCCCAATACAGGTTTTTAAGTATTTCATGCGGCTGTATAGTAACGATCAGATTGAGTCCGTATTCGGTAACCGAGTTTGTACCTTTTGTGATTCCGTATAGCCTTGAAGCCTGGCGTGTTTCAAATATCTGCTGATTCCTGATTTTGGTTTTTCTGCCGTTTACGATTCCGAGTTCAACGGCAAAATAAGCAGCGGGCTCAATCCGGAGTCCGACGGAGGCATTGCGGTAACCCGGCGAAAGGTATGAGGTATACAGATACTTTTCGGATTTCCCGTTGCTGTCCGGTCTGAATTCGAAATGCCTGAAATACTGACTTTTATAAACAAATGCCGCATTCAGGGATATTCCGGATCCGGAAATTCGGAATGCTGCGGAATTTTTAAGCGTATACTGATCTTCGCTCACGACCTGGATGCTGTCGCGAAAATCCCTGAGCCCGAATTCGTTGAAATAATGGCTGTTAATACTTATGTTTCCGGCTTTCACCTTATTGCTCATGGTTAGGTTGTAATAGAGATACAGGTTGTTACGTTCGGCACCTGTCCTGCTGTTCAGATAATTCACCCCGGTGAAAGTGGTGAAAAAGTCGAGTTCGGTGAGTATGGTAATTTTGCGAGCGGAACCGGGTACGGGTTTGGAACAGCTGTCTGCCTCTTGTCCGGCCGATTCCACAGTTAAAAGGGATAAAATCAGGAACAGAAAGCGGGCAGCAGTCCGAAAGCTATCCGTACAGACCGATTCGGGGATGGTATATAAGTTTCGGGTGCAGTCCGGCATTGGAGTCAGACGGCAGAAGCACATGAACCTGTGCGTTTGCCCGGTATTATTCCGTGGTTTTGGCATTACTCAAGGGCATGGTATGTTAAAGCGCAGGCCTGGTAGAACAGCAGTGCGAAAATCAAAGCGGAATCTCAACAATAAACTTGCCCCTGGCATACCGGAGGTCATAGGAGCCTTTACGTATTACAAGGGGCATTCTGATACCGGCCTCGTTCAGAATATCGGAAGGTATGGAAAAGCTCTCCGAAAATTCAACGGAAGTTTGGTTGATAAAATAGACCATCTTATCGGGCTGATGCTCACGTATGTCCTTTTCGAAGATTTCTATAATTATCGCCCCCTTTTGATCGTTCAGGGTAAAAGTACCGTTGATGGCGCCTTCGGTATAGGAGGATGAATTAGACATAGTGCAGAAACCAAATCCGTTGCAAGCGGAATTCTTTTTTCCGATAAATAGTGTTGTTCGGATCAGAATACCAGCATACGAAAATCCTGAAAAAAAGAGAATAAAAACTAAAATCAAAACTTTTCTATAACTCATATCTGTTTCATTTTAAAATAAACATAATGTTTCCGGAAACCTTCTGATCTAAATACATAGATAGCTTCAGACTACATTACAATAATGCTACCACCCTGGAATTGTACATTAGCCAAACAGCCTGTTTGTTAAAGCGTAATTCGGATAGTTTCGTCTCCTCTTTGAACAACAACTTCATTATCGTTTTTATGGCTATCCAACTTAGAATAGAATAGTAATTGCTCACATGCAAAATCCGATTCGACAGTAACACCATTAACAGATAAAACGATATCACCTATCCGGAGTCCGGCGATATCAGCAACAGATTCTGATCTGATGTTAATAACAACTAGACGTGAGTGAGCCTGCTTTGATAATCCAAAACCTTTATTGAAGAAAAACGATTTCTCATTTCCCTGAAAACCCGGATTCGGCTGCAAATAAACGCTCTTATTTTGATAATCAACAATGATGTTAAATCTTTGTAAAACACCCATTCCCAATGCATTAACCCTCAGTTGCTTTGTAGATCTAACGGAAACCGGATTTACTTCTAATTGCTCGGATAACCGGATTCCGGTGTTAATATTATATGTCGTATCGTACCTGAATCCAAGTAGTGATCCAACCACGTGACCATAAGTTTGCGTTAAGGAACTATCTGTTAATCCAGAATTTAGCAATCTTTTAAAGGTTTCGGCATTAACAATAACATCTCCACCAAAACCAGTATCCAAAATCAGCTCTTGTTCATTATCTCCAATGTTAGTTTTAATATAGATATGACCAAAAGAATTAAAACGGGTTCCAATCTTAATCCAATCTGTAAGATCTGGCAAGCTATCAAGGACAGCAAGGGTTGAATCCTGCATGCTTATTAATAGCACTTTGTTTTTTGTATCCTTAGATTCACTTGAAAAAACATTTGATCCCCATAAACCATCCAAACGATAACAACTTATTGTGTCAGGAGAATCAATGACAGGCATTAAAAAATTTCTGACAACAAAAAGACCATTTTCTAAATACTTGAATTTATAATAATACCGCTTTAAAGTTTGTCCATCTGCAGATTTAAGTTTCCCAATCCCCCGGATTAAATTCTCTTTAATTATAATCCGATCCAAATCGGCATTATTATAAATGAAACTAACAGGAGCCCCAAGATCAAAAAGAAAACGCTTATTACTAATAGTTTCAACATTAGTCACTATCTGAATTTGATTATTCACAAATTCAAATTTATGTTTTCCTGTATAAAATTCTTTTTCTTCATCATCCAATTGCTTGGCTAGTTTAAAAAAAGTACAGGACGAAAAGAAAAGGACAACTAAAATCAAATAAAAGGTTATTTTTATCATATAATAGAGCATTAGTTAGTTAATAAAAAAATATTCATTAATCGTTTCCCTGTAATAAATACAGGGAAACGAAATGTAAACAAGTCCACAAATTACTCTATAAGAGGCAGAATTGTTTCAATGATGGTCATAATAATCTCAAGGATCTTTTTCCATGGAAGAAATACAAGGTTATCCATATATCCAGGATTATTCTTGTTATAAGCTGAAAATTCACTTATTAATCCAGCTGTTTCAACTCCGCTAATAGAGTTCAGAACTTGCGAATCTGATAAACCTTTGGCGTGAAAACCATAAATATATACCAGGTAAGGGTTAAATAACTCTTTAAAACTGGACTTAACACCTGATGGAAAGTTTGATATAACTGCTTTGATAAACTCCTCCTGAGACATTCCAGGTTTATAGAGTACCTTAGTATCCTGAAATGCTTTAAGATCCCACTCCTTTGCCAGTTGTGCGATCGATTTTCCTCCAATAGCATCCTTAGGAGTGAACACTTTCTGTGCAGATGTTACTGCTGAAATTGCAACAAAAATTGTGAGTACAATGAGTTTTAAGGATTTCATAGTAATAGAAATTAGTTGAGTAGCTCCGAACACCTGTGGAGCATAGGCTTTTCCACTCTCGCAGTCAATTAATTACAGCTATCGCTGCTATAACCGGCGCCGGTTTCTTTTTGATTGGTTAGTTCTTCACCAAAACCGGTAAATGGTGATCTGCCGACTCAAATACCTGATGGCATCCAGCAGATGCAGTCCCGTCAGCCCGACTGCCTGCATACCCTATCCTTACGGCCCGTCATTGATTTATGATTACTACTTATTTCTTCACGCAACAATCGCATTTAACAACCCGGGAAGGCCAGACCCGGAATTAAATATTTAACACATACAAACAAAATAATACTATAAAGTATGTTTTACCAAAAAAGATTATTACGTCTCTTTCAGAAATACTTTTAAATGTGTTTTCAGATTAAACAATTATAATACGGGAAACGGACCGGATGAATAGCGAAATTTATGAATTATACGTTTATCCATATCCGCAGTGAAAGGAGGTCCAAATATAGAGAGAATAATTGACTTGTCAAGTAGTTTTTAAAAATAAATATTTACTAATAGTTAAAGTTTATAAATATTTAGCAATCGATATGCAAAACAACAGCAATTGCAAGACCCGGCTTCCATTCTCTCCGCTTTTACCATTTGCCTTGCACCTGCTTGCCCGCCCATCAACACCACTTTAGTATTAAACCTGTAAGGATTCCATATTAAGAACGGTATTCCGGTGTAATGTGATTGCATTGATTCTTCACCCAGATCAGTGGCAGTGAAATACGCTTCAAAGCCTTACCTTGGCAACTGGTTGGATTCTCCGATCGTACGTATGCTTAACCCGGAAATTGCGGCATAAACCACCGGTGCATTTCTTCTCTTTGGCCTATGGCGAAGTACCCGACCGGAAGTGCATGGGTTACACTGAACATAACTAATTACGTAATAATCACTATTTTTGAATGAATGTCAACCTATTGTAAAAATTATTATCAAAATTACGATATTTGCCCAACCAACAAAAACAACCGGGAATGTCAAAGATTATCAGTATATCGGAAGCGGCTTCCATCGCCATCCACAGTATGGTACTAATTGCCGGGGCCGACAGCTCACTGAATGTTACAGCCATCTCTGAACGCACAGGTTCAAGCAAGCATCATGTAGCCAAAATTCTGCAACGCCTGGTAAAAGAAGGATACCTGAGCAGTAACCGCGGTCCCTCGGGCGGGTTCTCACTGCATATTAAACCAGAGGATCTCACCCTTCTGCAGATATACGAAGCCATTGAAGGAAAGCTCCTCGATACCAAATGCCCCCTCGATCACCCGGTTTGTCCGTTCGACAAATGCTTGATGGGCAACATCGTTTCCAAAATGACCCGGGAGTTCAAAGAGCATATGTCGAACCACACCCTGGCCGATTTTCTGCGTTAAAATCTCCTGATTCGGACGCTTCGGTTACCGTCTCCGAAGAAATAAAACCACATTTTACAGATACTAAAAGACAGTCTGCCTTCGCTTCGCCCCTTCTGTTTAATACTAACTATTTGATTATCATTATTGTGCATTTCAGGAATTTTTTTTTTAAATTCTTGCATGGTATTAAGATTTATTTATACTTTTGCGTATTCAAATACCGAAATACATTTTAAGAGACGATGGCAAAAGTGGTTCATATTTCAGAGGCAGCATCCCTGGCGGTACACAGCATGGCACTGATAGCCGGAAGCAGCGAGATGCTGAACGTAAACCAGATTGCCGATATCACCCATGCATCGCGAAACCACCTGGCCAAGGTGATGCAAACGCTGGTAAAAAACAACTATCTGGATTCGGTTCGCGGCCCCAAAGGCGGTTTCACGCTAAAAGGGGATCCCACTAAAATAACTCTGCTTGAAATCTACGAGCTTATAGAAGGCACGCTCGATCACTCCTACTGCGGGATTCAGGAAGGCAAGTGCCCTTTCCGCGCATGCGTATTTGGAGGACTTGCAAACAAATTTTCTCAGGAATTCAACGACTACCTTGGTCGTACCACCTTGTCCCAACTTATTTAATCCCTATATTTGAAATGAAAAGAACCATCATTAAAATCGACGAGGAGCTGTGCAACGGATGCGGTAATTGCATACCTAATTGCCATGAAGGGGCTCTTCAAATTATTGACGGAAAAGCAAGGCTTATCAGCGATCTGTTTTGCGATGGACTTGGCGCATGCATCGGACATTGTCCCGAAGGAGCCATCACCCTTGAAGAAAGAGAAGCGGAACCTTACGATGAAGTAAAAGTTATGGCGCAGATTGTTACAAAAGGACGAAATACCATCCTCGCCCACCTGGAGCACCTCCGCGATCACAACGAAACGGAGCTGCTGAAACAAGCCATAAATTATATTAAGGAAAACAACATCGACATGAGCCCGGGAGCCGATGAATCTGCCCCCAGCCACCACCATCATCACAACCACAACCATAATCATCACGAAGCTCCCGCTGCTGCTGAAAGCTTTGGCAGCCTGAAAGAAGCAAGGGCAAGTTTATCAGACCCTTCATCCAAAGGATGCGGAGGAGGTTGCCCTGGAAGTCAGACAATCGATTTCCGTATCGATATGGACAAGGTGAATCAGGCAATTGCAGTTGAAACTACTGAAGCGGCAGATACACCTTCCGAATTGCGCCAGTGGCCGGTCCAGCTGCATCTGCTGAATCCGCAGGCAGGCTATTTCAAAAATGCCGATGTGGTGCTTGCGGCCGACTGTGTGGCATTCTCCATGGGGAATTTTCACAACAGGTTCCTTAAAGGTAAAACCCTTGCCATTGCATGCCCCAAACTCGACTCCAACAAGGAGTCATACCTTGAAAAACTGAAAGAAATGATAGTTACCAGCCGCATCAATACACTTAACGTTGTAATGATGGAAGTGCCATGCTGCGGCGGTCTGCTTCAGATGGCACAGATAGCGCGTCAGCAGGCGGGAATTAACATCCCGATTAAGAAATCCATTATCGGAACCCGCGGCGACATCCTGAGTGAAGAATGGATTTAATACGCAGTAAACCGGTAATTTATAAACCATTTGGTTTATGAATACGATAAATACAAACCGAATCAAACATAGAAGATTTAACCTTAGTCGCAACAACCAAAACGCACAATCATGAAAGCAAGAACACGGATTGTATTAATGATTTCAGCAGTTATCCTGCCCTTTGTGGCCGGAGCACAACTTATCGTTAACGGTGAATTCCGCCCCCGTGCCGAGTACCGCCACGGATTCAAAGCTCCTGCTGGCGAAGATATGGATGCTGCCTTCCTGATAA
>JALHHH010000094.1:0-4810 GCA_022837485.1 Bacteroidales bacterium | reverse complement strand
AACGCAGCGCAGCAGACTGAATCTGGGATTTACCGAAGGCAAAGTAAAAACCGGCCTGAGCATCCAGGACATCCGCATCTGGGGCGACACCCCACAGCTCAACACCACCGATCTCAACCTTTCGGTGCATGAAGCCTGGGCAGAGTATTCTTTTACCCCTCAGCTTTCGCTGAAAGCCGGACGTATGGAACTGGTGTACGACGATGCACGCATTTTGGGCAACGTGGACTGGGCACAGCAGGGTCGCAGCCACGACATCGCCCTGCTGAAATACGAAGGTAAATTCAAAATTCATGCAGGTTTCGCATTCAACCAAAATGAAGACAAGCTAAGCAACACCCGTTACACAATGGCCGGCAACTACAAAACCATGCAGCTGCTATGGGCTAACAAAAAATGGAACGATCTTAACCTGAGCCTGCTTTTTATGAATACCGGAAAACAGAGCATATTGATGGAGACGGAAGGCATTATGGAAACCAATACCCATTTTGCACAAACCTTCGGCGCTACGGCCACTTATATGGCTAGTCCTTTGACATTCAACGCTTCCATATACAAGCAGAGTGGCGAGGAAGTTACTAGCCTGAATGCTCCGGGTATTGCCCTCGACGCCATTATGGCTGCATTCAGCGTGCGCTGGGCTGTGAACGAGACATTCAGCCTGACGCCCGGATTTGAACACCTTTCGGGCACCAGCCAGTTTGACGCCTCCGCTCATGACTTTAACAAAATCCGCAGCTTCAATCCCCTGTTCGGAACCAACCATAAGTTTAACGGCAATATGGACTACTACTACGTTGGAAATCATATCAACAGCGTCGGACTTCAAGACCTTTATCTGAAAGCAAACTATGCCAAAGACCGGCTCAGTGCCGGTGCCGACCTTCATTTCTTCAGCGCGGCAGCAGACCTTATCAGCAGCACGAACGCAGGTGAAAAAGGGGACGAAAACCTCGGACAGGAGCTGGATCTGTACATTGGTTACAAGCTTGCCTCCAATGTCACCCTCACTGCCGGCTACTCCCAGTACTTCGCCACAGAATCGATTGTAAACCTGAGGGGTGGCAGCAACGACGCAACCAGCAACTGGGCATGGATTTCCCTTACGTTTAAACCACAGTTCCTCAACACAGGAAAATAATATATTGGATTTCAACTTTAATCACTAACCAAAAAAAACAGTTCAATGAGCATGTTTTGTTATCAATGCCAGGAGACAGCCAAAGGAACCGGCTGTACAATCAAAGGGGTTTGCGGTAAAACCGGGGACGTTGCCAATCTTCAGGACCTGCTGATGTGGGTGCTTAAAGGCATCTCGTTCTACAGCGAAAAAGCCCGTGAAAAAGGAATTGAGGATGCAGGAGTCAACAAATTCGTCACCGACAGCCTCTTCACCACCATTACCAATGCCAACTTCGATCGTGCGGTTTTCATCAACCGCATTAACGAGGGACTTAAAATCCGTGCTTCCGTGAAGGATGCATGTGAAAAGGCCGGCATCACATTCAGCGGGATGCTTCCGGAGTGTGCAACCTGGTTTGCAGCCACCGAGGAAGAATTCGACGCAAAAGCTCCTCAGGTTGGCGTTCTCGCAACTGAAAATGAGGACGTACGTTCTTTACGTGAGCTTCTGACATACGGCTTGAAGGGGATGGCTGCCTATACCGAGCATGCCTTCAACCTTGGCTTCGAAGATGCTTCACTGTATGCTTTTATGCAGCGTGCACTAGTTTCCACCCTCAACGACAATCTTACTGCCGACGAACTGGTAGGATTGGTAATGGAATGCGGCAAATTCGGGGTAACGGCCATGGCACTTCTCGACAAGGCCAACACCAGCAGTTACGGTAATCCTGAAATTACCAAAGTTAACATCGGCGTGGGAACCCGTCCGGGAATCCTCATCAGCGGTCACGACCTGAAAGACATGGAAGAGCTGCTGAAACAGACCGAAGGTACAGGTGTTGACGTATACACCCACAGCGAAATGCTGCCCGCCAACTACTACCCCGCGTTCAAAAAGTACAGTCATTTTGTTGGCAACTACGGAAGCTCATGGTGGAAACAGAAAGAAGATTTTGAAACCTTCAACGGTCCTATTCTCTTCACTACCAACTGCATCGTACCTCCTCCCGTGAATGCCAGATACAGGGATAAGGTATACACCACCGGAGCAGCCGGATTCTCCGGATTCAAACACATCGGCAACCGCGAAGACGGCAGGATGAAAGACTTCAGCGAAATCATAGAGCATGCAAAGAAATGTGCTCCTCCTGTTGAAATTGAAAAAGGGGAAATCATCGGAGGTTTTGCCCATGCACAGGTATTTGCATTAGCCGACAAGGTAGTTGACGCTGTTAAAACGGGCGCCATCCGCAAGTTCTTTGTTATGGCCGGTTGCGACGGGCGCATGAAAGACCGCAGCTATTATTCCGAGTTTGCCGAAGCGTTGCCGAAAGACACCGTTATCCTTACCGCCGGATGCGCCAAATACCGCTACAACAAGCTTCCGCTTGGTGATATCGGAGGAATTCCCCGCGTACTGGATGCAGGACAGTGCAACGACTCCTATTCGCTCGCCGTTATTGCCATGAAACTGAAGGAAGTATTCGAGCTCAACGACATCAACGAACTGCCCATCGCCTACAACATCGCATGGTATGAGCAGAAGGCTGTAATCGTGCTTCTCGCGCTTCTCTATCTGGGAGTGAAGAACATACACCTCGGCCCCACCCTTCCCGGATTCCTGTCGCCCAACGTTGCCAAAGTGCTTGTGGAAACATTCGGCATTGCAGGCATCGGAACCGTGGATGAGGATATGAAACTATTCCTGAACTAAGCTTAAACCCGTTTACCGGAATGAGGCCGTCTATTGATTTTTACTGGCTTTCGGCCGCTGGAGATTTAAGAAGAATATCAACTTATCTCTTTGGTTAATTGAGCGAAAGCTTGTAAATGAGACGGCCTCACGACCGGTAACGACAATCACTAAATAAAACCTGCAACCATGAGCGAATTGATCAACAACTCCGAACAACGTAAATCGCAACTCAAAGAAATAATTCTCAAACTGCACAAAGGCGGGCATCAGGAAGAGGTGCGCCGCGAACTGATGGAGACCCTCAGCCAGATCCCTTACGGGGAAGTGGTTGAAGTGGAGCAGGAGCTGATAGCTGAAGGACTTCCCGAAGAGGAAGTGCTGCGTTTATGCGATGCCCATTCCGCCGTACTGCAGGGAAACATCGACCTGAGCGGCTCAAAGGAAATCCCTTCAGGTCATCCCGTGGATGTATTCCGGAAAGAAAACGAAGAACTGCTTAAAACTACTGCAGCTGCCCGGACAATCCTCAGCGGAATTGCCGCCGGCACTGAAGAATATTCTGAGACTGCAATCCTGAAGCTCAGAGGATTATTTAATAATCTTTACGATGCCGACAAGCACTACCAGCGCAAGGAATACCTCTTGTTCCCTTATCTGGAAAACAAGGGCATTACAGGTCCTCCCAAGGTAATGTGGGGCAAACAGGATGAGATCAGGGATCTGATCAAAGGAAGCATTGAAATTTTACAACAGAAAGATATTACCCGTGAAGAGCTTCTGGCTGCCGCCGAAATCGTACTTGAGCAGGCCCTTTCCGGGATAGACGATATGACCGTGAAAGAGGAGCAGATTCTCTTTCCCATGGCAATGGATAAGCTAACCGATGCCGAATGGTATGAAATCAGCAAGCAATCCATTGAAATAGGATTCTGTCTTTACGACCCACTGGATAAGTGGAGACCTTCAGGCGCTGCCGAAGGCGGCATCAACGAAGCACAGAAATCCGGAAGCCACATTCAGCTGCCCTCCGGAAGCTTCTCGGCCGCTGAATTGCTCGCCATTCTGAACACAATTCCGGTTGACATGACCTTTGTTGATAAGGACGACAAGGTAAAATACTTCACCCAGGGTTCGGAGCGTATCTTCCAGCGCAACAGAGCCATCCTGAACCGGGACGTTCGTTACTGTCACCCTCCGGCAAGTGCACACATTGTTGACAAAATCATCGACGATTTTAAATCGGGCAAACAGAGCCGTGCACCTTTCTGGATCAACATGGGCGGAAAAATGATTCACATTGAGTACTTTGCCCTGCGTGGTGAAAACGGAGAATACCTTGGCGTACTGGAAGTTTCGCACGACGTAACCCGCTACCGCGAACTTGAAGGCGAGCAGCGCATTCTTTCATATACTTAAACCATTATACATGAAAAACGAACTCATTATAACTCCCAAAACACGCGTAATGCAGGTTATTGAAGCATACCCCCAACTCGAAGAGGTACTGATCGGCTACATCCCTGCCTTTGAAAAACTGAAAAATCCGGTTCTGAGGCGTACGGTAGCGAAAATTGCCACCCTTCAGCAAGCCGCAGCCATCGGCAACGTTACGGTAGAAGATCTGGTAAACCGGCTCAGGAAAGAAATCGGTCAGGATCTGTATAATCAGGGCGGGGAAAATTCATTTCATACACAAAAGCCCGCCTGGTTTGATTCATCCCTGATTACTGCCACCCTGGATGCCCGCCCTATGCTGGCAGCAGGTGAACATCCGGTAAACCAGGTCATTGCCGACCTGAAAGTACTGGAAACCGGAAAAATCTACCAGCTTACCGCACCATTCCTCCCTGCTCCGCTGATCGACAAAGCCAGCAGCCTGAATTTCAAGTACTGGGTTGTAATGGAATCCGATACTATTTATAACGTTTACTTCACCGCAGAATAACGCACGACAATGGAAAAGAACATATTTAACAATGCCAGGGC
>JALHHH010000016.1 GCA_022837485.1 Bacteroidales bacterium | reverse complement strand
AGGTAGAAATTGTTCGACTGAACCCTGCTGGTAGCAAACTGGTTGGTGTACCTGTCAACCGTTTGCCCGTAGTTGTATGCATGCGATGCATTTGCCGTAAGCCCGGGCAGCAGATCGAGCTTCGATTGCAAAACATCGGCCCTGGCACTTTCGACCAGCAAAGCGGATTGCTTTACCTGGAGATTATTGGCATGTGCATGCCGTATGCACTGTTCGAGGGTCCACGGCTGCTGGGAGTATAGTCCGCCGGAAAAAAGCAATGCCAGCAATAACAGGTAAACGGATCTTTGATTCATTTGATTTTTATTTTTTTTACAATAATACTGTTGTGGCTAACCGTAGTTGTCTCCCGACCAATAAAATATCGTGCCATCCGCAATTTCAGACCATTTTCAGCCGATCTGCAGCATTAACACCCGCTCGTATGTCCGGTTCCGCTCACCGTTTGGTCCGGTAACGAACACCGCACTACCCCTCGTGACCTTTATGGGTTTCAAATAAGTGACGGCACTTTTTCTATTGCAAATGTACATCACCCCGCGCGGGTTTCCTCATTCCGGCAAAGATTGTCCGTTAAACTGCAACTAAAACGCGCAATTAAACTAATTTTACGCAAAGTAATTTCGCTATAGCCAAATGCCACCAATCAATTCCGGATTACCAATGAGAGATATTTTACGAACAGCCTTTATGGCTGCTTTGACGCTTATTTTAATGCAGGGGTTACAAAGCCATGCCCAGCAGACCCCCGTGCAGTGCGATACCATAGATGCATTGAGCTACGACCTTTACCTTACCGTAACCGATCTGCCCTCGCAAACGATCAGCGGGAAAGCCGGTATCCGTTTTACCACTTCCTGTCAGAATACCGGTATCGTTAAGCTGAACCTGCTTCAGCTGCAGGTTGATTCAGTGAAATCGGAAAGTGGACAGGCTCTCTCATATACTCATCAGAACGATGAATTGACGGTTACGCTGCAACAGCCCGTATCCGGGGGCGATACGGCATGGATTCATGTGTGGTATCACGGCATTCCGTTTCACGAAGCCTGGGGAGGTTTTCATTTCTCAGGCAGCTATGCCTTCAACCTGGGCGTTGGATTTGAGTCTGTACCCCACAATTTGGGCCGTGCCTGGTTTCCCTGCGTGGACAATTTCACCGATAAGGCCTTTTACGATTACCATATACGGGTGGAAAACGATAAAATTGCTGCATGCGGAGGAGTGCTCAGGTCGGTTTCAACCATGTGCGACGGCACAAAAGAGTATTTCTGGAGGTCGAACCGCCCGGTTCCGGCCTACCTGGCCTCGGTGGCAATAGGTCCTTACGCGCTGAAAGAAGCCATCTTCCCGGGACAGCAGGCTGAAATACCCGTAACCTGGTTTGTGAGGCCCCAGGATACGGCAAAGGTGGCCGGCAGCTTTGCCAACCTTAACGCCATAGCTGCCATTTATGAGGAATGCTTCGGCCCCTACCCCTTCGAACGCATCGGTTTTTCAGGGACTGCCCTGGGCGCGATGGAACATGCCGAAAATATAGCATATCCGCACGGAAGCATCAACGGAGGACTTTCCGATGAGTGGCTCTGCGCACATGAACTTTCGCACATGTGGTTCGGAAACAGCGTTACCTGCGCCTCCGATGCCGATATGTGGCTGAACGAAGGCTGGGCCCGCTGGTGCGAAACCCTGTACCGAGAAAAACTGTACAACATCGATGAAGCCAAAACCAATATGAGGCAAATGTCGCACGAAGTTCTCCGCATGGCTCACCTCGCCGAAGGCGGATACCTGCCCCTTTCACCCATGCCCCCGCAACTCACCTACGGCATTCATACCTACGATAAAGGCGGAATGGTAACCCATGCGCTCAGAGGCTACCTCGGCGACAGCCTCTTTTTTAACGGGGTAAAAGCCTACCTCGCAAACTTCGCCTACCAGTCGGCATCCTCGCAGCAAATGCGCGACTTCCTGAGCAATTATACCGGCACCGACCTGAACGGATTCTTCGATTTTCACGTATTCGGACCCGGATTCAACCACGTATCCGTCGATTCGTTCAATGTAATCCCTGCCGGGGATGAGTATCTGGTTGAAGTTTTTGTTAAACAGAAACTGAAAGGAGCGACCGTTCCCGCTGCCGGCTGCCGCACTATACTGGCCTTTATGAGCAGCGAGCGGATCACGGAGTACCGTACAATTACCTTTTCGGGATGGACCGGTTCAGCAGCCTTCGTGCTTCCCTTTAATCCGGTTCTTGTAATGGCCGATCTGCACGAACAAACGGGCGATGCCACCACCGACAACTACAGGACAATCCGCACTCCGGGCTCGTACGAGTTTCCGAATACCTGGTTCAGGATGGAAGTTGCAGGTATTGCCGACTCCGCTTTCGCACGGGTTACCCACAACTGGGTGGCTCCCGACAGCATGCTCACCCCCATCGAAGGACTCCGGCTTAGCGATTACCGCTACTGGAGCATAGAAGGAATCTTCCCGGAAGGCTTTGAAGCCACCGGTCGATTTACCTATAACCGCAACAACGCACTCGACAATACCCTGATCACTTCACCGGCCGACTCGCTCGTAATACTTTATCGCAGGGGAGCCGGACACGAGTGGGAATCCGTGCCGTTTACCCGGCAGGGCCCGTGGCAGCTTGGAGTGATGATAGTTCCCGGAATCCGGGCGGGCGATTATACCTTAGCCATTTGGGATGAGGATTTTGTGAACACGCACAACATCGCCATTCCCGGAATGGGAATACTACGAATCCGGCCTAATCCGGCCAGCACAGAAGTTCTTATACATACGGAAGATCTTCCGGCCGGAAATCTTGTGGTTACCGACAGCACCGGCCGGATCAGAGACAGAAACAGGGAGTTGCCGGAAGGCTCAGCCTGGAGATTGAATACAAGTTCGTATGCTCCCGGCACCTACATCGTAACCTTCAACGGCCGAAACGGAATTACAAGAACGGCAAAGCTGGTAATCGGCCGTTAAATATATACACCCATGAATCCTGAGCAATACTCCCTGCTTCTATGCGATCGTTTCAGAAACGCCTCCAATCGTGCCAATGCCCCGGCCATGGAGAAGTACATGCTCCATCGGTTTTCGTTTTTTGGAATTAAAGCTCCCGACAGACGCAAACTACTCTCTGATTTCGTAAAAACCCACGGATACCCCGAGCCGCCGGCACTGGAAGAAGTGGTTCGGCGCTTGTGGAACATGGAGGAACGTGAGTTGCACTATGCAGGTATGGAAATTGCGGCACGGAAACAATTTCTGAGATGCGAAAGCAGGGGCGAACTCCTCCGGTGGATGATAACGACGAAATCGTGGTGGGATACGGTTGATTTCATCGCTGCAAACCTTGCCGGACCCTGGCTGTTGGTGTATCCGCAAAGCATACTGCCCGTTACCGGCGAGTGGATGGATTCGGACAATATGTGGCTTCAGCGGTCGGCCTTGCTGTTTCAGCTCCGCTACCGGGAAAAAACCGATACGGAATTGCTTTTTCAATACATAGAAAAACTTTCCGGCTCCGGGGAGTTTTTTATACGAAAAGCCATAGGATGGGCGCTGAGAGAGTATTCAAAGACAAATCCCATTCTGGTTGAGCAATTTACCAATTCGCATAAACTGTCGGGACTAAGCCGCAGGGAAGCATTGAAAAACATCCAAAAACGAAACACATGAGCGAGATTTCTGCAAACACCTGGTGGCTGCAAATGACTGCACCTCCGACGCCGGAAGAGAAGACGAAAATTCTTCCGGAGGGATGCCTGGTGATGCAGGCGGTAAAGCCCACGCGATCGTTTTATCTGTTCCTGTATACCTCAGTAGGCAGACCCTATCAATGGTATAACCGTCTGATGATACCGGCCGGAGAGCTTGACCGTCTTTTACAGGATGAAAAAACTACTGTTTGGGTTTTGTACGTCAATGGTGTGCCTGCCGGATTTGCAGAATTCGACGCAACCATAACCGGAGAAACAGAAATGGTATATTTCGGTCTCACCTGTGAATTTACGGGAAAAGGACTGGGAATGCCTTTTCTGAAGTGGTGCATACACAAAGCCTGGGAACAACCCTTAAGCCGGCTGTGGCTTCACACCTGTGACCTCGACCATCCGGCAGCCCTGCATATGTACCGCAAAGCCGGCTTTGCGATTTACGATCAGGATACCCTGATGCAGCAAAAGCCCGATCCCGAAGACGACCCATATCTTCTGCTGCCATGGTGAAAATGAACGTTCCGGAATCAGAACAGTGTACTGAGGCTGCTTAAGCCTCAATTGCCTACCTTTGCCTGAACGAACCATAACGACTTATGGAAGAAAAGATCGCGCGTTTAATTTCCTGGATACTTCATCCTCTGCTGATGCCTTCATACGCCCTGTTGCTGCAGTTTTACCTGAAGCCTTTTTATGTAGTACTTTTCCCTTCCGGAATGCGAACGGCACTTGCCGTCATTTTTATCGGAAATACGGTTCTGCTGCCGGCAATCATTATCTGGCTAATGCGACAACGCAATGTAATTTCCGACATTCAGCTTCCCGAAAGACGTGAGCGAACCTTTCCCTTTATAATCGCTGTAATTACCTATACGGTAACGTATTTCATGCTTGTCAGAAAAGGGCTTCCTCCCGTTTACCTGAAGCTGTTGCTGGGGGGAGCCATTCTTATCTCAGTATCCCTGCTGGTAAACATGTTCTGGAAAATAAGTCTGCATATGGTTGGCATAGGAGGACTTGCCGGAATTTTCGCCGGTCTGATGTACACCGGACTGTTGCATGCTCCCGGTGTTTTAATCCTTTCGCTTCTGCTTGCTGGTTTTACAGGTTTTGCACGATTAAAACTAAACACCCACAACGAAGCCCAGGTATATACCGGCTTCATTGCGGGTGCCGCAATAATGTTTTTGGTTTTTACACTCCGCTAAAAGGGGCGCAGGGCAATACCGACCGACAAGGGATAGATTTCGGGGCCGGTATTCTTTTCAAACACTTTTGAAATTGAATAAAACCCGGTGAGGTTAGCCCATTTGTATCCGATCCGGAACGTTGGGCCATAGCGCCAGGTTTCCAGGTTCGACAGCATGGCACGTTTAGTTTTGGTCTTATCCCCGTTCTCGTCCTCTCCCTTATATTTGGTATGCGCATTTATCAGAACGCCAAACTTAAAACCAAGAGCTACTTTGAAACCGCCATCGGTTTTGAACCTTAATTCAGCCGGTACATCCAGATAGGTGAGCGTAAGTTTGCTTTTGTTATAGTCCACATCATCCGGAATGGGTTCGAAAAAGGAGACTCCGGACGTATCCTGAAGCGTGGAATTGCTGAAAAGGTTGTGAATGCCAAGTCCCAGTCCCGCCGTAAAAGCAAAATTGCTTTCTTTGATCGGGAAGGTATGAATGCCATAAATATTGACCCCCGGATTAAAAGCCCTGAACTCAATGCCATCAGGGGCATCCATGACAAAATCGTTGAAAACATCGATGCCTGATGAAAATTTATCGGAAAAAAGTCCGCCGGATTTCTGTGCCAGCAGCGATCCACCCGTTAGGATCAGGACCAGGAATAAAAGAGTGGTTTTCTTCATTTTGGTGATTATTTTGGTATTAGTAAGCCGGAGCATGAACAGCTGAATGCCGGAAAAATCATGCCATTTGACAAAGGTATGCAAAAAATCCCGTTAATTCTTCGTATTCGCCAAAGCGATTGCTGCAGCCTGTAAACGCAAAAAGGCCGCCTGAGGCAGCCTTTTTGCGCTAAACCACTACTAAGAAATGATTCTAAAACATAGCTATGACAACCTAAAAGCCCGGCACCAGGCGATGATGACTGTGATTGCTCACAAATTCATCTCCAAGCATTCCGGGATAATTAATATTTATCCAGGCCTCCAGCTGTTCGTTTTCTTCCCTGGTAAGCCAGCGCCTGTTCTTCGACAACTCGTTCAGAAACAGTTCCCGGTTGAAACTAACCCTGACCAAAATATCTTTTAAATAATCAAACATATTAATTATACCATCATTTTCACATCACAAATTTGCATCAAAAGAATGTCCGGAAACGAACAAATTATCAAACGCATGCATTTATTTATCAAACGCAGCCGTTTCAGGGATATTCGTATGATTTTATATTTTTTGAAGCATAAAAAAACCCTCTTTCCTGATGAAAAATGCATCCAAAAAGAGGGGAAAATGGCTATTTTACTCAACTTCCTTAATGGAAACCGGCATCAGTCCAAACGTTTTTTCAATTCCTCCGTCATCTTTTCAAATCCCGGCTTTCCGAGCAGTGCAAACATATTTTTCTTGTAGGCTTCCACCCCGGGCTGGTCGAACGGATTTACCCCGAGCAGGTATCCCGAGAGGGCACAGGCAAACATATAGAAATACAGGAGCTGACCAATGGTATCTTCCGTTATGCGGGGAAGACGGATCACAATATTCGGAACATTGCCATCGACGTGGGCCAGCAGGGTTCCGAGTTCGGCCTGTCGGTTAACTTCATGCAATGTTTTTCCTGCTACAAAATTGAGTCCGTCGGAATCCTCTGCCGATTCCGGTACTTTAACCGTTTTAGCGGGATTTTCGATGCTCAGAACGGTTTCAAAAATAACCCTCAGCCCTTCCTGTATATATTGACCCATGGAGTGGAGGTCGGTTGTAAAGCTGACTCCTGCCGGAAAAATCCCCCGGTTCTGCTTTCCTTCGCTTTCTCCGTAGAGCTGCTTCCACCATTCGGTAATATAAAGCAGAGAGGGCTGGTAGTTTACCATTATTTCGACGGGCTTACCGGAGGCATACAAGGCATTGCGGGCAGCAGCATACATAAAGGCGGGATTTTCATCCAGCGTCTTTTTTACCGTTAAAACTGCCTTCATTCTTCGTGCACCATCCACCAGACTGCGGATATCAAACCCCGCCACGGCAATGGGAAGCAGACCCACCGGAGTAAGTACCGAATACCTTCCGCCCACATCATCGGGAACAACATAGGTTTTGTACCCTTCTGCCACGGCCAGTTCTTTAAGTGCTCCCTTCGATTTATCGGTAATGGCTATAATCCGTTTTCCGGCTTCCGCCCGACCGTATTTCTGCTCCATATGCCGGCGCAGTATGCGGAAAGCAATGGCAGGCTCTGTAGTTGTTCCCGATTTGGATATAACCGTCATCGCATAGTCGTACTTGTCGAGAACCTGCAGCAGGTCAGCCAGATAGTCTTCAGAAATATTATTACCGGCATAAACCACCAGTGGTGCTTTGCGCTCCGGTTTCGATAACAGCGGGGAGAAATTATGCTGCAGAGCTTCTATAACTGCCCTGGCTCCAAGGTAAGAACCTCCAATACCTATCACAACGTAGATATCCGCTTTTGCGGCTATTTCACAGGCATCGGCTTCTATGGAAGCAAGAAGTGAATCCGTAATCTCATCCGGAAGAGAAATCCACCCCAGAAAGTCGCTCCCGGCTCCGGTTTTATTCAGCAAAACTCCCTGATGAAGAACCAGTTGCTGCTCGTATGCATATATAGCTTCTCTCTTAACAAAGCCTTCAAGCTTCGTTACATCAATTTTTACGTCGGTCATCTGCATTTGTTTAGGTATTGAGAATCCTTTCGTTGCAAAGATACGTCAGGTAAATAAAAAAAGTGCAGTCCTGTGGGGCGACTGCACTCTTTTAACACAACACACACTTATGAAACATTTACACACAAAAAACACACCAAACAAAACACTTGCGGGAAAGCTTCCTCTGTGAAATTTCATTCATGGTACAAAAATACACCACTGGCAGGGGGTGTAATGTTAAGGAAACCAAACAAAAGTTAAAAGATGTTAACGTCCTCAGGTTTATGGTGCAAGCCCGCTTACCTTTGCAATCATGAACCGTCGGCTGATACTGTTAATCACTGTTCTGGTGAGCGTTGCACTCATCGTTCTTACCGGAATCCAGACATACTGGATCAGCAGTGCCGTGAAGCTGAGAGAGGCCGACTTTCAGCGTACGGTCGCCGAGGCAATGGGCGATGTAATGAACCGGCTGGAGAAACTTGAGATGAGCAGGCAGATGCGAAAAAATACTGCGTACACCAATCTGCTCCGCTCCATCGATTCGCTCGATTACCTCATCTACAGGGAAACCGGACAGATGCCCGGGCAGAACGATGCAGGCAGCAACTACAACTATCAGCGGCAGCAGGAATGGAGCGAGGTTTTTGAAGACAACCAGTGGAAAATGGTAAAAAAGACGGATTCGGCCATTCTCACGGTTCCCGACACTCTGGGCATTGCCGGGGGCAGCAGCGAACTCAGTGACAGGGCCAGGCAGCTGCACCGGAAAAAAGCATTTCTTCTGAATCAGGTCTTTGAAGAACTTTTCAACAGCCCGTTTGCTCCAAGCATCGAGAACAGGGTTTCGCGCGGACAGCTCGACACCCTGATCAATATCGCCCTTCAGGCCAAAGGAATAAACGCGGAATACGAATTCGGGGTCTTCAGCGAGTCGCGCAACATCATGGTTCTGGAAAAAGATGCCGCTTCGCGTGAAAAGCTGATGGAAGAAGGAATGTTCTTTCCCATGTTTGCCGGTGGCGGTTACCCTACCGGTGATTTTCTGCTGATCAACTTTCCGAGGCAAACACGCTACCTGCTTCTGCAAATGAGCGGTATGCTCATCATTTCGGGTGGACTCTCACTCTTTATCGTGATTGCCTTTGCCGCAATGATCTTCGCCATCCTGAAACAGAAAAAACTCTCGGAGATGAAGAACGACTTCATCAACAACATGACGCATGAGTTTAAAACACCTATTTCGACGGTTTCCCTGGCGTGTGAAGTACTGAACGATCCGGATGTTCCTAAAAGTGAGGATCTCATGCACTCCTACATCGACATTATAAGTCAGGAAAACAAACGCCTGGGAGTACTTGCCGAGAAGATCCTTCAAACCGCCATCCTGGAAAAGGGGCAGCTGAACCTGAGAAAAGAACCGTTTGATATCCACGAAGTAATATCTGACGTTATCCGGAAGATTGCCATACAGGTGCAGATTCGCGACGGGAGCATAGATACCTCACTGAATGCCTCAAATCCGGTGATAACTGCCGACCGTGTGCATGTTACCAATATGATCAACAACCTGCTCGACAATGCCAACAAGTACACTCCGCGCAAACCTCTGATCATGGTAAGTACCGAAGACCGCAACCAGGGGGTGCTCGTAAGCATTACCGACAACGGCACAGGTATCAGCAAGACAAACCAGAAAAAAATATTCGAAAAACTCTACCGGGTTCCCACGGGAGATGTTCATAATGTAAAAGGCTTTGGTTTGGGACTCAGTTATGTTAAATTTATAGTCGATAAACACGAGGGCGAGGTGAGTGTGGAAAGCGAACCGGGTAAAGGCTCCACCTTCAGGGTATGGCTTCCGCACGGCGAATAGAATAAATGCTGCTTGCACCCATTATAATCCAAAGAAATAACCAGGAAATACTATGGAAAAGGAAAAAACCAGGATACTGCTTGCCGAGGATGACCGTAACCTGGGCAACATTCTCAAATCGTACCTCGAAGCCAAGGGGTATGCGCCAAAGCTGTGCGTAAACGGACAGGAAGCATACGAACTTTTTTCGAGGGAGCAGTTCGATTTTTGTATTGTTGACGTTATGATGCCTGTAAAAGACGGGTTTACCCTTGCCCGTGAAATCCGACAGGTTGACCGTAACATTCCGATATTGTTTCTGACGGCCAAATCGCTGGAGGAAGACAAACTGAAGGGCTTTCAGGCCGGGGCCGACGACTATCTTACCAAGCCTTTCAGCATGGAAGAACTCCTGCTGCGCATCGAAGCCATCCTCCGTCGTGCCGGATATAATCCTCAGGGCGGCAAGGTATTCACCATCGGTACATTCACCCTCGACTACAACCGGCAGGTACTTATGCGCGACGGGGAAGAGCAGCGCCTCACTTCGAAGGAAAATGAATTGCTGAGGTTGCTGTGCGAAAACCTGAACGAGGTACTCGACCGGAGCTATGCCCTGAATAAAATATGGCAGGACGATAGCTATTTCAACGCCCGGAGCATGGACGTATACATCGCCAAGCTGCGCAAATACCTTAAAGGAGACGAGAACGTTGAGCTCATCAACGTACATGGGATCGGATTCAAACTGGTTGTAAAAAGCTGATATTTCTTACTCGGGCGAATAGGTCCGCATCATCTCCTCGGCTTTTTCCACCATATGCTTCGTACCGGTGAAAAACGGTACGCGCTGGTGCAGATGCTGAGGCACGATATCCAGTATCCGCTCAAAACCGGTGGATGCCTTTCCTCCGGCCTGCTCTGCAAGGAAAGCAACCGGATTGCATTCATAGAGCAATCGTAATTTACCGTATGGATTTTTCAGCGTTCCCGGATAAATGTAGATGCCTCCCCGGATGAGGTTGCGGTGAAAATCGGCAACCAGACTTCCGATGTAGCGGGTGGTATAGGGACGGTTGGTGGTCGGATCGTCCTGCTGACAATAATTGATGTACTGCTTGACTCCTTCCTGAAAATAAATATAGTTGGCTTCGTTGATCGAATAGATGTTTCCCCCTTCCGGGAACTTCATATTGGGGTGCGAGAGCAAAAAAAGGCCGACGGAAGGATCCAGCGTAAATCCGTTGACTCCTTTTCCGGTGGTATATACCAGCATGGTTGAAGATCCGTAAATCACATAACCGGCCGCTATCTGCCTGTTTCCGGGCTGCAGCAGATCTTCCACCGTTCCCGGGCCACCATCGCCAAGCCGTCGGTAAATGGAAAAAATGGTTCCGATCGGAACATTCACCTCAATGTTTGAGGATCCGTCGAGCGGATCCATGGCAACCACATACTTGCCCTTCTGAGAAAAGGCATTGTCGTATGTATACAACTCCTCATTCTCCTCCGATGCCACGGCACACACCATACCTCCGTAACGCATGGCCGAGAGAAAACATTCGTTGGCAAACACATCGAGCTTTTTCTGGTCTTCACCCTGAACGTTTTGCTGACCAAAATAACCGTTGATATCGGCAAGCCCTGCCTTATTCACTTCCCGGTTAACCAGTTTGGCTGCAATTCCTATGTCGTTGAGCAGCCGCGTAAATTCTCCCGTTGCATACGGGAAATCGGCCTGCGTTTCGGAAATAAATTCAATAAGTGTCTTCATGGTAGCAGTACTTTTCGGTTAATCGTTCATCAAAGTCCAAACCTACAGGAATTAATTGCATTTCACAAGCAACGGCTGAAAAACATTTTCGGGCTCAAAAGCCGGAATATTCCGGATAAAAATCAGGAAGAAGGAAATGTCCGGTATCTCCTGACCCATAATATTAATGAACAGGTTAACTCCCGGAATAATTTAATTAAATTTGCTTTAACAAAAAAATGACCATAAAGGCATGCGTGCCGGACAGGGAGGGACGATAAAACACATCCGGCGGGATCATCAAAATTACAGGCATGAAAGTTTTTAAGTTTGGAGGGGCATCTTTAAGGGATGCGGAAGCAGTAAGAAATGTCAGGGAAATTCTGAACAGGTTTCCGGGAGAGCGCATCTGCGTTGTAATTTCTGCAATGGGTAAGACAACCAATGCGCTAGAGCAGGTTGCCGATGCATGGATTAATCAGGACGTTGGCGTATTCTCATTGCTCAGCGGGCTAGAAAACTTTCATCTGGAAATTTCATCGGAACTCGGAGGTGCAGGCAGTCTGGCAGTTAAATCAATCATCAGAGATATCCGCCTGCTGCTGCAGTCTGCTCCGCCCTCTCTCTACGATGCAGCATACGATCAGATAGTATCGAACGGGGAATTGCTTTCAACCGCTATTGTCAGTGAATTTCTAAGTCGGGAGGGAGTACCGAATCAGCTTCTTGACGCCCGGAAGCTGATAATAACCAGTGAAGCATTCCGCAACGCCCGCATCAGCTGGGATGAAACCACCCGAAGGATACTGGCTGCCTTTGATGAAGCCAACCCCGAATACGAAGCTCCCCTGTATATCACGCAGGGTTTTATCGGCTGCAGCAGTTCGGGGCATCCGGTTACTCTCGGCAGGGAAGGCTCCGACTTCAGCGCGGCCATCTTTGCCTACGCCCTCGATGCCGGCGAAATGATTATCTGGAAGGATGTGCCCGGTGTTCTGAATGCCGACCCCCGCTACTTCGACGACACCGTACTGCTCGACCGCATCTCTTACCGCGACGCCATCGAGCTGGCCTATTTCGGAGCTTCGGTCATACATCCGAAAACCATTCAGCCACTGCAGAACAAAAATATTCCGCTGTACGTGAAGTCCTTTGAAAAACCGGAGGAAAAAGGAACCCTGATCCACAGTTTCGAAGATCAGCCGCTGAATACGCCCTGCTATATCGTGAAAAAAGATCAGGTGCTGGTCTCCGTCTCGCCCAACGACTTTTCATTTATCGCCGAAGACGGGCTGCACACCATTTTCGGGCTGCTTTCGCACATGGGCATCCGCATCAACCTGATGCAGAATTCGGCCATCAGTTTTTCCATCTGCATCGACGATCATCCCGACAAGCTGAACCGGCTTTTCAAGGCCCTCAGCGGCGATTTCAGGGTGAAGTACAACCGCGGCCTTGAACTGATCACCATTCGTTACTACAACAAAAAGATCACCGATAAAATCGTGAACAAGCGCCCGGTGCTGCTGGAGCAGAAAAGCCGGCTTACAGTGCAGCTGGTGGTTGAATCCCAAAAATCAAAATAAAAAGCCTCCGGTTTCCGAATAACAAAACGGGAGTCCCGATTCCCGCAGCATTCCGCATGCCGTTAAAGATTAACGGCAAATTCCTATTTTTGCGCATCACTCAAATTTTCAGGCATGAACAGCACCCCTGCGAACAAATCGGGTTTCAAGTCCTTCCCGCGTAATTTCTGGACAGCCATCGTAATGGAGTTTTTCGAAAGAGGTTCCTACTACGGTGTGATGTCGGTACTATCGGTTTACCTCGTCACTACGGTGGGCGATGGCGGACTGGGTTTCAGCAAGGAAGGCGTGGGGGTAATTAAAAGCACCATTACGCCGCTGCTGTACCTGCTGCCCATACTTTCGGGGGCGCTGGCCGACCGCTTCGGTTACCGCCGTACGCTGATGATGGCCTTTACGGTGATGAGCGCCGGCTACTTTTTTACCAGCCTCTCTTCCTCCTATGTACTTGTATTTATGAGCCTGATCCTGATGGCCATCGGGGCCGGTTTCTTCAAACCGGTGATTTCGGGAACCATCGCCCGCGTGACCGACGAAGGTAATTCAGGCCTGGGATTCGGCATCTTTTACTGGTCGATCAACCTGGGGGCATTTATTTTCCCGCTTATTCTGGTACCTTTCCTGAAAGGGATTGGATGGAATTATATTTTCATTATGGCTGCCGTAGGTACGGGCTCCATGCTGCTGCTCAACCTGTTCGTTTACAAAGAGCCACCCCGCCCGGCCAATACCAAGCCCCTCGCGGAAGTGCTGAAAGGCATTCTGCTGGTGCTGAAGGATTATCGCTTTGTGCTGATGATCGTGATATACAGCGGTTTCTGGATCCTCTATTTCCAGATGTTCGATACCATACTCTGGTACCTGACCGATTACATGGACATGACACCGGTAAACAATGCCATCAACAGGTTTCTGGGGCTGTTTGTCAGCAACCCCTCCTGGAAGTTTGAAGCCGAGCATGTAACTGTGGTCAATGCGGGGGCCATTATCGCGTTGCAGCTGCTGGTCTCTTCCATTGTTAAGAAAACTCCCGCCCTGCCCACCATGATCACGGGAATCGCGCTGGGGACGCTGGGAATGGGCATACTGGCCATCAGTACCTATGCCTGGGTATTTGTTGCCGGACTGATCATATTTTCCATCGGCGAGATGACCGCCCACCCGAAATTCATCTCCTACATCGGACTGATTGCCCCGCCCGACAAAAAGGCGCTTTACCTGGGCTACTCTTTCCTTTACGGAGTCATCGGCAGCGGCATTGGCGGCATACTCGGCGCCACGCTTTATGTGAAATTTGTCGACGGTATGGGACGCCCCGGGCTGCTGTGGTTTATCTTCAGTATGATAGGCGTCGCCACCATCATCGGGCTGCTGTTGTATAACCGCTACCTGAAGCCCAGGCAATAGACCTCAACTTTTCTGACAGAAGCTGTCGCAGAAAGTCAACCCTTCAAGGGATCAGGCGGCAAACAACAATCAGGAACCATCACCGGCACACTGAATTAGAGGTATTATATTGTTTCCCAGGCAATTTCAAACAGAATTACCGGAAATTTTATACTGTAATTCACGATGATTCGTTTTACAAATCAGATTATTAGTACCTTTGGAATATGAAGAAGTACAATCGGATTATCCGCATAAGCGCATCTAAAAGATTTGGCAAACCCTGTATCAGGGATACCCGTATCAGTGTGTCTGACGTACTCGGATGGCTGGGATCAGGCATGTCATTCGAAGACATTCTGGCCGATTACCCTGAGTTGACGAAGGAAGACATCAGGGCATGCTTACTGTTTGCTTCCGACAGGGAGCGTAAACTTCAGGTTTCGGAATGAAGCTATTGTTGGATCAGAACATTTCTTTCAGGATAGCCTCAAGGATTCAGGATATTTACCCCGGAACCAGGCAGGTTAAGGAACTTGGATTGGAAAATTCCAAAGATTTGATTATATGGGAGTATGCCAGGCGAAACGGATTCTGCATCCTTACTTTCGACAATGATTTCTATGACATAGGGCTTCTTAAAGGATCGCCGCCCAAAATAATCTGGCTGAGAACCGGAAATACCAAAACCAATAACATTGAACGTATACTCAGAAAAAACCATGATACAATAAAGGCATTTCTGACTGATCCTGCTTATGCCGAGATGGGATGCCTAGAAATTAACAATTTACTTTAGCTTTACTGCATCAGATCTTGCCATACCCTGATTTACTCAGGGCGCGATCAGCAGTTTACCGCCGGTGGTTCCTGAGGGTTCCCGCAATCTGTAGAAATATACGCCAGGCTTTGCCCCTGCCGGCTCCCATACGACTTTTACGCTGTTGGCAGGTATCTCAGCAACCGTTCTTCCGGTAATGTCGGTTATGGTTATTATACGCCCGGGCGATGGCTGGTCAAGTTCGAAAACTACAAATCCGGCGGCAGGATTCGGATAAACCCTGACCTTCTCATTGATTACACTTTCTTCAAATCCCAGACTACTGATGTTGCCCATGGCATCGGTTTTGATTAATCCGGGAAATACCCGGTTGTCATTGGAAAAAGATAACCCCCATCAGGGGCAACCTTGATATCAGTAACCCAGCTCTTATCATAATCAGGAAAAGGAAATTGTCTTGTCCACAGGCTGTCTCCTTCTATGGAAGCAGCGTGCATATAAATATTTCTATTAAAATCAGCGCAATTAGCTCCAAAAATAATCAGATTGCCTTCATGATTTTGTACTGGTCTTTGTACGATACAACTACTGTCAACATAAGCCAGATTTTTCACTAAAACCTGCGCGCCACCGAGATCATGGTGTATCAGAGAATTACCTGTAACAGGTGGAAAAGCAAGTAAATTCATGTAATACCCTGTGCAAATAAACCCGTCTTCGTATGGCAAACATTCATATCTCAGCGTGGTTGCAATACTGTCGCGCAGCATACCATCCTTATTGAAAATACGCAGGTAAGCATAATGAGGCGGATACTCGAAATGGAATACTCGTAAGTAGTCCATCGAATAAACGAACAAGTCGCCGCCCTCAGCTTCTATGACAGAATATGGTTTTGATTCAGATTCCGTTCCATTGGTTTCTCCGCCATACTGTTTATGCCAGATAATGTTAAAATCAGTATCAAGTTTCAATAAATCATTCCCGCAAACAAGCACCAGATGGTTATCGGCAGTATGCGTGATGGCGTAAGTCTGGTAAGTGTCGAAGGTTGGGATGCTTTTTCGCCTTAGTTCATGCCATTCAGGAGAATATTTTACGATAAGGGCTGAATCAGCGCTGCGCGAAACAACAATATAATGATTGCCAACATGGTCAGTAATTTCCAGACTAGGGTAGAGTCCATGAAAAAATTGAAAATCAAAATACATTTTTCTGGTTTTAATGGTGTCACCAAAAAAATCCAGGTGAAGTACAAAAACAAAATCGCCATCAATATCCCTACCTGAGCCAATCATCCTGTAACCGGTTTCTTCGAAATCTACCCGGGCCGCTTCCGCGTTTCCGAAAAAAGAATACGACTTAATAAAGTTCTGCGAAAAAGCGCCAAAACTTACCATACAAAGCAAAAGGGTAATAAATTTTTTCATAACATTAGTTTTTAAGGTTTTACTCAAACAATTAAATCATTAAAAGTTGAGCTGCCCGATTTATTTTAATTAATTCATAATCAACAGTTTGCCAGAAGCAACCGAAGTTGCCCCTTTAATTCTGTAAAGGTAAACCCCTGAAGGTATTCCGGCTGGTTGCCAAACAGTTTTTTCTCCGGTTATCTGCATAGAATCAACCGTTCTTCCCATTAAATCGGTAATGGTAATAGTACCTGAAGGTAACGGTTTTTTTAATTCAAAAACTACGTAATCATTGGCAGGGTTGGGGTAAACTTTAACCATACCGGCATCATAGGGTATATGATTGGCACTTACCACTGTGGTATCGCGTAATTGAATAAGCCAGATATCCATGCTACCGTAATTTGACACACAAGTAATATCACCTGCGTTTTCAGCAACATCCATGGTGGATGTTATCACGTAGCTACCATCGCCATTGTCTATCACTCCACTCCAGTCTAATCTTTCATAACCAAGTCCACCAAAACATTTTTGCCAGAGAATATTATGCAGGGAATCTGTTCGGATAAGCCAAATATCTGAACTGCCATGATAATTCGTAGTTCCATTATCTATATTTAACCCTAAGGCAAGGAAAAATCCGTCAGATGTTTTTGCAACAGTATGATAATGAGTAGTGGTTTCATCTCCTAAACACTGTTGCCATACAATGTTGTAATTTTGCGCGTTAATAATAATAAAGCAGTAGAGGAGGATTATTGTAAATATAATCTTTTTCATCGGAGAAAAGAAAAATGGTTCATCCAGGATGTAACCGGGATGAACCAGATGAAACTATATACGGGAATTTCCGGAAAAGAAATCCTGAAATTTGTACTTGTTTGATTTACAGTTTGATACCCCCCCCATTTAATAATTTTCCGGCCCTGATCCTCTTCTTGTTCAGAATGGGAAGCCTGGTTTGAATATGGATAATTTTCCGGTACATTATTTTGAATTAGCTTATCACATTTATAAATAAAGGCTGTAGTTCATACACTATCTCCCCCGCTAACTGAGCCCGGGCGCCTATGAATATATTGCACCGCAAGATAAGTCAATCTTCCGCTAAAGTCAAGTTTAATTTTATCTAAAGTTAAATTGCTTTTTGCAAAAGTAAGGTAAACCAAAACAGGAGATTTTTTTGAAGTAGTGTCAAAAAACAGGAGAAAACTCATGGTCTCTTTAACTGCTCCGATGGAAGCAGAACCGGGCAGTCATGCGATTGCTGACCAAACGGTAAATGATTCCGGAAATAAAACCACAAATCTTCCTAAATTTGCGCCTGCCTGCATCAGAGGCATAAACAAATCTGAAAAATATAACCCGGCATTAATATGAAAGGATCAATTGCCATACTGGCAGGCGGTGGCCCTGCTCCCGGAATCAACTCAGTAATTGCCTCGGTGGCCAAGGTTTTTCTGAAGGATGGTTACCGCATCATCGGTTTGCACGAAGGATACAAGACCCTGTTTACGGGAAGTCCTAAAACCATCGACATCGATTTTGAGATGGCCGACCGTATCCACAACCAGGGCGGATCATTCCTGATTATGAGCCGGCACAAACCCAAAGATGCTGATTTCAATACAGATTTTTTTGTCAGCAACAACGTGAAGCTGCTTGTCACCATCGGTGGCGACGATACCGCTTCCACCGCTAATCGCATATCGAAATTCCTTGCCGCCAATAACGTGAAGATTCAGAACATCCACGTTCCGAAAACCATCGACAACGACCTGCCCCTGCCCGACGGTATTCCTACCTTCGGCTACCAGAGTGCCAAACAGGAAGGGGTGCGGCTGGCAACCACCGTTTATGAAGATGCGCGCACCAGCGGCAACTGGTTTGTGGTTTCGGCCATGGGCCGCGAAGCCGGCCACCTGGCCTTCGGCATCGGCGCCGCCTGTCATTATCCCATGATCATCATACCTGAGATGTTCAACAAGGCCGAAGTTACCTTCGACCGCATCCTCAGGCTGGTGATTTCCTCCATGATCAAGCGTAAAATCCTGGGCATCAGCTACGGCGTCGCCATCATCAGCGAGGGGGTCTTCCACTTTATGACCGACGATGAAATCACCTCTTCGGGCATTCATTTTACCTTCGACGACCACGGGCACCCGGAACTGGGCAATGTAAGCAAGGCGCATATCTTCAACGAACTCCTGCAGAAAAAAACGAAGGAACTGAAATTAAACGTGAAAAGCCGTCCGGTTGAAATCGGTTACGAGGTACGCTGCGTGCAGCCCATCGCCTTCGATATGCTCTACTGCGCCCTGATGGGCATAGGCGTGAAGCACCTCTTCGACCAGGGCCTTACCAGTTGTATGGTGGTAAGCGGCCCCAACGGCGATATTTCTCCACTTTACCTGAAGGACGTGGAAGATGAAAACGGCAAAGTGAAGCCCCGCCTGGTGAATATGGAAGGACAGAAGTCGAAAATGGTGTTTGAAGACAGCCTGCAGTACATTGAACCGGCCGATTACGAGGCCGCCCGAAAATACGTTACCGATCCCGAAAATTACGATTTCAGGAAGATACTGAACTGGTAAACCGGGTGGTTAAGAACTGCCTGGTAGCGGAAGCACTATTCGGCCAGGACTTCCTGAAGTACCCGTACCGATTTCATTTCTCCCAATCCGGGAACATGCAGACGATAGTAGTCCAGTAGTCGATCCAGCAACTCATCGCGTACCGTACTATTGATGGCTATTTCGTTAAGCCGGTGAAAACCGGCAGATTGCAACTGCTCCAAAGCAGCTGCAGGCGGGCCGGAAATAAAATAAGCATGCATAGGCTCTGAAGTCATGAAAAGTCCCTCTTCCATATCGAAGACTCCTCCGGATGCTATTTTGGATATGGCCGGACTGAATCCGAGGTAACGGGTTAGCTTTATCATAAACAGCAGGTGGAATGTCCTGAGTGAAACATCCGGTTCGTTAAGGATTTGCAGAACGGTGAGGATAAAATCAAAAAGGGCCGGATTGGGTTCTTCTTCCTTTATACACCGGTACAACAGCTCGTTGATAAATAAAACCAGCGAACTGCGTCCAATATCCGTACTCAGGGAGGTCAGATTCAGATGTAAACCGGCTTCGCGGATGTAATGCAGGGGTTTATTTTCCTTGCGATCAACAACAAGGTCGAGTATGGAAAGGTGGGAGAACAAAGCTGCACGTGCATTGGATTTACGACTGAACAGCCCTCTGACTATAAACGACTGCAGCCCGAATTTTTCGGTATAGATTTTTACCACAGCCCCTGAATCGCCATAACGGGTTTTGTGAAACACAATCCCTCTTGTAGAGTCAAGCATGTGCTAAAGATAGGCAAAAACAGAAATCCGGTAACGACTTCAATATCTGAAAATCAGCCCCGCATAATCAGTTTACGAACATGATTTTAGTGACTGCGGTTTTACTTCCGTCGGTATTGGTTATATAAACCAGATAAACGCCGGTTTTAACGCGGTCGCCATTAAAATTCCTGCCGTCCCATAATGCCTGACCGCCTTCGCTGATGGTGGAGTACACAATATTCCCGCTGATATCCGTGATTTTAACGCTGGCGTTTTCAACCAGTCCGCCGATTGCAATGGACCCCTGGTAGCTTTCGCGAACGGGATTGGGAAATACAACGATTTCGGTAAGGGTAGGTTTCGGAGTAACCGATTCGCTGCGATAAGATACCACTCCAAGCGTTGTTCCGATAAATACTTCACCTGCATCGGTGATGGTAATATCGGTGATGGAATTGCTGAGCAGCGGACTGTTTTCGGCCGTAAAATGCCGGATTTCCTTTGTTCCGTCGGCCGACATCAGAAACACGCCGGCCCGGTCGGTTCCGAACCATTTACGGTTGGAACCATCTACTGCTATGGCTGTTACTGCTTCAGTACCTAGCAGGTACTGTCCGTATCCATCCTGTTCGATTAATATTTTCTGGGCATCCGAATTCTGACCATTGAAGATATTCTCAGGGGAATAGAAAACAGCTACGCCCTCATTGGTGCCTACCCATACCAGACCTTCGCGGTCAACAGCCAGACTGAGTGTAAAATCGCCGGGCAAAGCGCCGTTGCCAGCAGAAGAAGTCAGTTTCCTGATTTTATCGTCGGCGGTATTGTCGATGGTTCCATTATCGTCAAACACGATCAGGGCGTGATCGCGGGGAACAATCCACTTTTGTCCGAGTTTATCGATATGGATACGGTTCAGGTATATCCCGGAAGCCAGGGGGCCAAGGTCTATGGATTTCCATTCGCCGTTGAATTTTTTCACGGAGATGGCAGATGGGGCATTGGAATTGGTAATCCATAGATTGTTCTTGTCGTCGAACGCCATGCCTCCGATCCCGCACCAGGAATTGCTGAAGGTCGCATATTCAAGGCTGCTGTTCTCAGGCGTATAATGTTGCTGAAGCTCACCGTTAAGATATTCAAGCACCCCATACCCCCAGGTTCCGAAATAAACTCTTTTATCGTTGGCCGGATCAACTGCAATGGCAAGTACATCACGCAAATCCTGAAGCATGGTATCCTGCTTGTTGTTGATGGTTGTCCATTCCCCGTCGACAAAGCCCGCAAACCGGGCCTGACGGTAAAGTCCGCCGTATGCCGTATTCCGGCCTCCCGGCGCCACCCACACATCGTTGCTTCCCGAAGCCAGTGAATACACCTCGGGGAAGTCGGGGCCGTTGGGCAGAAACTTCGTTACTTCGGCAAGACGGGCCATTCTGACCAAACCCTCCTCTTCATCGCCTATCCACAAATCACCGTCCTTGTCAAGGATGGCATCCCTGGGGAAGATATATCCGGGATTGTAGGAATACAGGTTAAAGACTCTGTTACCTGCTTCATTGTATCCGTCAACTGTAAGGAAATTGCAGACCACCAGCCGGTCGAGATGCACTTCCATGCTGTAGCGGTTCGACGTATTCTGGGGCTCGAACGCCTGCCAGATACCATTGTCCTTAACGAACATGGCATCCGTTGAATAGGCCGGGCCTTTTTTATTAGCGTAAATCCTGTTTCCGAAAGCAGCAATCAGGTTGAACGGTCCCGCAGGCAGTGCCACAGCGTACTCGCGATGCCAATCGGCAAAGTTGGCCAGGTTGGCTTTGTAATAATGCGCCCTGTAGATCCCCTTGTCGGTAGCTGCATACATCATCGAATCCACCGGATTATAGGTAATATCGAACACATTAACGGCACTTCCGTTCAATCCGATGTAATAAATGGGATCGGGAAACTCTTCGCGCTCGGTGTCGAGGGCAATTATTCCGAAACCACATGCCAGATATGCTTTCTTTTCAATAAAGACAACCTTGTTGATCGTTTTGTTCCCAAGAATCGGCTTACGTTTGATGTACGACAGGTTAACGACGGTACCATCCTTGATAAGGTCGATGTTGGTATTTGAGTATGCAACAACCAGGGTTTTAAGCTCCCTGTTGTACCCGATGCTGCTGATGCCAACATCGCTCAGTCCATTAACCTTTGTGAGGCGGTTCAGACTGTTGTCAGCGAGATTGTAATAAAACAGGCTGTAAGGAGTGGCGGCAAATATTTTACCATCGCCCTCCGTAACTCCAATTACATTTCTGTATGGAAGGTGATCGCGCCACTCGCCAATTCCGATGTCCTGCGACTTTAACACACCGGCGGTAACAAGAATCATCGCCACTGAGGCGAGAGCGTAACGTAAAAATCTGATTTTCATTCGTTCACGATAAATGGTAAGTCAGGTGTCCTTTTACCCTTCCGGGATTGATAACACCTGATAAAGAAACCTGTTCACTTCAGGCAGACAATCACCAGACCTCTGATGCAATACATTCATGCCAGTGTAGCTGATTCCGGTGTATAAAACTGCAATTTTACTAAATTATTGTGATGCATGGTCAATCGTGCAACAGGGTATTTCACCGGCTACCGCCGGTGCATCGAAAGTTTTCAGCCGAACGGGTGTCAAACAAGCTGCAATGGGATTAACCATCGGCAGAAAACCAGCAATTGCGTATCTTTATCTTATGGAAACAAACAGCGGACACATCTGGCATACAACAACACTCCATCCGAAAAACATGGTCAGCCAGTGCTGTTTAACACTCATTAAGAGGCTGGTTGAAGAAAACGAAGGTATAGTCGAGCGCATAAAACCGGGAGAACTTGTAATCCGGTTTAATCCTGCCCGGCATAACCGGGAATTCTATATTGACCTTCTTGCGGCTAATGGTTTTGAACCGGTAATGAGTCACGACCGGCTGCTTGTTGAAAAAATCAGGCTTGCCGTTATCGAGCTGGTACATAAAGCAGGGCATGTAAACTCACTAATCCGCAATTCCGATTATCTGGTGGAAAGACTTGGAATGTCGTATGCTTATTTGTCGGCACTTTTTTCAAAATACGAGCATATTACCCTGGAGAAGTACATTATCCTTCATAAAATAGAAAAAGTAAAGGAGCTGCTCGAATACGATGAAATCACCCTGAGCGAGATTGCCGTTCGTCTCGGCTACAGCTCGGTTCAGTACCTTTCGTCGCAGTTCCGGCAGGTGACCGGAATCGCGGTAAGCGAATACCGTAAAGGCGGATACTCCCGCACTCCGCTGGAACTTATCGGAAAAACCGAGCCCGTAACGGACGGTAATAAAGGAAACAAAGGTCAGGCGGATTGAGGCGGGCGGCAAATTATTTTATACGCTTTTCAGGGAATAGTATAACTAAAACCGGGCCCAACAGCCCTTACTTTGTAAACTCATTCCGGGAATGTAAACAATGAAGATTATGAAAATAAAGCAACAGATTGCCATCAGCGACACGGGTTTTCTTTTTAACCCTTCCACCGGCGAATCATTTACCGTAAATCCGGTAGGAGCCGAAATCCTTGCGATGCTCAGGGACGGTAAACCGGAGGATCAGATTCTGGAGACGGTTACCGAAACGTATGCTGTGGAAAAAAAGACGGCAGAAAAGGATTTGCATGAATTTGCAGGGATGCTGAAAATGTTTCAGATAATTGACAAGGAATGAGCAGGTCCCGATATACCATAGCAGTAACCGGACTCAACGCCATCGACAGTCCCGGCCCGGGTGTGGCGGTAATTCGCGGATTACGTGAGGCAAAGGCTTTTGATGTCCGCATCGTTGGTCTGGCTTATGAATCGCTCGAGCCGGGCGTTTACATGCCCGGAATTGCCGACCGCACGTATCTTATTCCATACCCCTCGGCCGGTATCGAAGCACTGATGGAAAGGCTGGAAGCAATAAACCGGGAGGAAAAACTGGACGTCATCATTCCGAACTTCGATGCGGAACTGTATTCCTTTATGAAGCTTGAGCAAAACCTTGCCGGGATGGGGATTCATATGTTTCTTCCAACTTTTTCCCAGTTTGAGGAAAGGCATAAGGTAAACCTGCCGGAATTTGGTAAAAAATACGGAATAGACGTACCTGCGGGAGTAGCCATAACCGATCCCGCCGAGCTGTTCAAACATCAGAAAGAGCTTGATTTCCCGATGATGATTAAGGGGAAATGGTACGATGCCTATATTGCCTATAACATGGAGCAGGCCAGAAATTACTACAACAAGATTACGGCCAAATGGGGATTACCGGTTATTCTTCAGCAGTTTGTCCACGGCACCGAATACAACGTTACCGGACTGGGCGATGGGGATGGAAATACCATTGCTGCGGTTGCCATGCGCAAGCAATACATCACCGACAAGGGCAAGGCCTGGGCCGGAATCAGCATCGACGACCGTCAGCTTCTCGACCTCACCCGGCACTTTGTAAGCAGTACCCGGTGGAGGGGCGGCTTTGAGCTGGAGATGATGAAATCGAACGACGGAAGGTATTTTTTAATGGAAATCAACCCCAGGATTCCTGCCTGGGTTTACCTGGCAGTAGGCGTCGGACAGAACATCCCCGAGGCGCTGACCCTGCTGGCGATGGGAGAAAAGCCCGCCCCTTTCGGGCAGTACGACGTAGGTAAACTGTTTATCCGCTACTCCTGGGATCTGATAGTTGACCGCAACGACTTTGAAAACTTCTCGGTGACGGGATCATTATAAAAAAGTAACAGAGAATTATGGATAAGAATCATTACGACCGGCCTTTGATCACCCGCATAGAAGCCGGTATGCCCGGGAAGTTCGGTTTACGCAGCGAACTTCCCCCAACCACGCACATCGACGGTCAGCCGGTTGCGGAACTCATAAAAACATACGGATCTCCCCTTTTTGTATTCTCGGAACAAACCATACGGTCGATCTACCGCAAGGCACTGAAAGCTTTTACAACCCGGTATCCTAAGGTTCAGTTTGCATGGTCGTACAAAACAAATTACCTGAGCAGCATCTGCAATATTTTCCATCAGGAAGGAGCATGGGCTGAGGTAGTCTCCGGTTTTGAATACGAAAAGGCCCTGGAAAACGGGGTGGATCCGAGGAAAATTATTTTCAACGGCCCGGGAAAAACGCACGAAGAGCTGGTAAAAGCTACGGAAAATGGCAGCCTGATCCACATCGATCACCTGGATGAGCTTTATACGCTTATTGAAGTGGCCGAGTCCACCGAACGAAAACCCAGAGTGGCCATTCGCATTAACATGGACACGGGCATATACCCCATGTGGGATCGCTTCGGGTTCAATTATGAAAACGGACAGGCCTGGGATGCCCTCAACAAGATAATGTATTCGGGCAAGCTTGAGCTGATGGGTCTTCATACCCATATCGGCACCTTTATAATGACAGCAAATGCCTATGCCGTTGCCGCAACCAAAATGGTGGAGCTTGCCCGGGCGCTGAAGCAGAAGTTCAATTTCCAGGTGAAGTACATCGATATGGGCGGAGGCTTTGCATCGCGCAATACCCTGAAAGGTTCATACCTTCCGGGAAGCGACACCAATCCCTCGTTCGACGAATATGCAGAAGCCATAAGCAGCGCGTTGATCAACAGCCACTTCACACCCGACGACCTCCCGCTTCTGATACTTGAAACCGGCCGGGCGCTTATCGATGAAGCCGGATACATACTCACTTCCGTAATTGCAAATAAGCGGCTGTCGGCAGGTCGCCGGGCTACCATAGTGGATGCAGGCGTGAATCTGCTGTTTACCTCCTTCTGGTATCAGCATCAGGTAACGGTTGCACAGGGCGTTTCGCAATACCGCGAAGACACAACGCTTTACGGCCCCCTGTGTATGAACATCGATTGCATCCGCGAAAGCATCAACCTGCCCGTGCTGAATCCCGGCGACCACCTGGTAATTCATCATACCGGAGCATATAACGTTACCCAATGGATGCAGTTCATCACCTTCCGGCCAAATGTAATTTTGATCGATGGAACCGGAGAAACGCATCTGATCCGCGAAAAAGAGGGTCGGGAATCGGTTTCCGGAAAGGAATTATTGCCCGGACATCTGAAAAACATCCGGGAATAAAAGCGAACAGCATACGTTCGGTTTTTCGCACAACGGATGGATTAAAACAGTATTATGAACTGAAATTTGAGATAATTTAACATACAATTGTCAGGGAGATGCTTAAATTCCTAACTTTATGAGCTCAAACCCGGTTCCCCTGTGCCCCTCCTGCCCTGGCAGCGGCTTTGGATAAACAATCGTTGGAGTCCGGTGTTTGTAAAAACCGATAGCAAACTAAAACTCCGGGCTGGATGATACACTTTTCCGACAGGGCAATTGTGGAAGGGCTGAAACTCAACAGCGATTACATCATCAAGCATGTTTACCAGGAGTTCTTTCCAACCATCCGTTATCTGATTAAAAAAAACACCGGTAACGATGAAGACGCTGAAGACATCTTCCAGGAATCCCTGATCGTAATTTTGAAAAATGTACAGCGCGATGATTTTTATCTGAGCAGCTCGTTTCTTACCTACCTGTATTCCATCAGCCGAAATCTGTGGATGCAGAAACTGAAGACAAAACGCAGGGTCGGCACTAATTTTGAAGACGTTGAGAAGTTCTTTAACATGCCCGAATCGGCAAGCAGGGAAACCGCCGAAGACGAACAGATGAAATACCGGATTTACCGGGAGCACTTCAATGCCATGGAAAAGGATTGCCAGCGTATTTTGCTGATGTCGCTTCAGAAATTCTCATCCAAAGATATCGCCGATACCATGGGGTACGGATCTGAAAATTACGCGAAGACGAAAAAATACAATTGCAAGGAAAGACTCAAAAAAGCAATCATGAGCGACCCGAGGATGAAAGACTACCTCGACTAAACGGTGCCGCTGCCTTTTTAAACACGCCAATCTATGCCCGGAATTATCCGACTGCTTAACAGGGCTTACCACAGCAGCCTGAACAGCTATACCATGGTTTTCTTCTCGAAAAACCACCTCCTGGGACTGCTGCTTATCCTGGTTTCGTTCATCGATGTTTGGTCGGGACTTGCCGGACTCCTCTCGGTAGCCGTTGCCAACGCCGTTGCATGGGGGCTGGGACTCAACCGAAAAAATATCCTGTCGGGATTTTACGGATTCAACCCTCTGCTCACGGGCCTGGGACTGGGCATTGCCTTTGACCCCACTTGGCAGTTTTACCTCTTTCTTGTTGCCGTAGCCCTTTCTACCCTGTTCATCACCCTTGCCTTCGAAGGACTTCTGACCAAGTACGGACTTCCCTACCTCACGTTTCCGTTCCTTATTTCGATCTGGATTGCCGTTCTTGCCGCACGTAATTATGCATCACTTATCCCGGCCGAATCGGGCATATACACCATGAATGCCATGTACGAACGGGGAGGCCCTTTGATGGTCAGGATTTATCAGTGGTTTGGAGAGATGGAATGGCCCCTGTTTATTAAAACTTATTTCCGGTCGCTGGGAGCCATCTTTTTCCAGTCGGGACTCTTTGCCGGCATTCTGGTAGCTGCCGGACTGCTGATTTCATCGCGGATATCTTTCCTGCTTTCCATACTCGGATATGTCTCGGCATGGCTGTTCTACCTCCTCATCGGAGCCAGTATGAACGAACTGAATTACAGTTTCATCGGCTTCAACCACATCCTGACGGCCATTGCCATCGGCGGATTTTTTATGGTAGCCTCACGCTGGTCGTTTTTATGGGTGATACTGGTTACTCCAATTATTTCAATTATTACCGGAGCTTTCACCCTTTTGCTGGAACCCGTGCAACTGCCCGTTTATTCGCTTCCGTTCAACCTTATGGTACTGCTGTTTCTGTATGCCATGAAGTTCAGGGACCGGATGCTGCTAAAGCCCGAAGCCGTTGTTGTGCAATATTATTCTCCTGAAAAAAACCTCTACATCGGTAGCAATGCCCGCGAGCGCTTTCGCGGAAAAGGACAACTGCCGGTTTCCCTTCCCTTCTTCGGAACCTGGAAAGTAAGCCAGGGACACAACGGACAACATACGCACAAAGAGGAGTGGCGCCATGCCTGGGATTTTGTTGTAACGGACGAACAAGACCGCGAATTTGAAGGCGAAGGACTTGCCCTGCGCGATTACCATTGCTTCGACAAACCCGTTACAGCTCCGGCAGACGGATGGATAGAAGAAGTGGTTGACCATATCGACGACAATCCCGTGGGAGAAGTAAACATCCGGCAAAACTGGGGCAATACCATCGTAATCCGCCACAGCGAATGGCTCTATTCAAAATTGAGCCATCTAAAAAAGGGCAGCGTTAAAACCACACAGGGCTCCTTTGTAAAAAAGGGGCAGGTGCTTGCTGCCTGCGGCAATTCGGGGCGATCGCCCTATCCGCACCTCCACTTTCAGATGCAGTCGACCCCGCATATCGGATCTCCCACCCTGCCCTATCCCATCGACCAGTATCTTATTGATGCCGAAACGCCCGTGCTTAAACTGTACGACTTCCCGGAAACGGACCAGATGGTCGGCAACCTGCCGGGAGAACCAGCGCTGAGTCACGCCTTCGGATTTAAACCGGGCCAGACCATCCGCGCAAGCGAAGATGAAAATAAACTGGCAGAAGAGACATGGAAAGTGATGACGGATATGTACAAAAATCTCTTCATCGAAGACGAAAGCAGCGGAGCAAGGGCATACTTTGTTACCGACGGCAGACTTTTCTTCTTCAGCCATTTTGAAGGACGCCGGATTGGAATGTTATACCTGTTTTATCTTGCGGCATACAAAATACCTCTCACTTACGTCCGAAACCTGAGCATCCGGGATACCTATCCCCCTTCGTCGTTTGCAGCTTCGCCGATGCTGATACTGCAGGATTTTGTCGCACCTTTTTTCCTGTTTATCCGTCCGGTTTTTAAACTTGAAACGGGAAAGCGGGAAGACGATCTCGACGGCAGCACCCTGTCGCTGCACACGAGCTGTGAGCCCGGAATCGGTATATGGAATGCACCCTCGTACCGGTTCAGAATTCAACTGGGCAGAAACAGAATACAAACCCTGGAAATAAACTCCGGGAAAAACAGTTTTACCATACGCTTTAACGACTACGCATGAAACCACAACTCGCACTTCTGCTGCTGACGCTGACAATACTGACCGGAAAGTTCACGGTTGCCGCAGACTCCTCCGTAAACTATGAGGAGCTGACCTACCGGTTGTATCTGGAACATAAGTGGGACAGTCTTCTGCAAACCGGTGAAAAAGCCATTGCTGAAGGATACGATTATTATTACATGCGGGCAAGGGTTGGCGTAGCTGCTTTTGAACTTGGAAAATTCGTGCGCGCATCGCGTCATCTTGAAAAAGCCTGCGAGTTCAACAACGGGGATCCTTTTGCCGCGGGTTTGCTTTACCGTGCATACGTATACAGCGGGAGAGCCGGGGAAGCCCAACGTTTTCAGAAGAGCCTGCCGGCTTATCTGGCGGAAAGTACCGGAGGCTGGTCGCTGAATCCTGTGTTATACCTTGAAGCAGGCCCTTCCTTTACGGATCACCCGGACAGGTTTGAGCAAAACAGACAACAGGGTTCGGGGCTTTATTCCGAAGCATATCTGAATAAACATTCGGTGTATTCGGTGGCCGGCGCAATAATACCCTTATCGGGAAGGCTTACCCTGAATGCTGCGGGAGCCTGGCTCGACTTTGCCCGGACGCGTCACGTCGGCATCAGCGGACTGGATACCCTTGTCAGCGACTACCATGTGCGTCAGGCCGAAGGATACCTATCGCCTTCCATTTACATTGGAAAGCACCTCAGGCTGAGTCCGGCTTTCCGTATGGTACAGGTTAGCTACGAAAATACAATGCAGAGCAGCGACCCTGCTGTTCAGCAGCTGATCGGCCCGACCGGCAGCAGTAGTTACTACGATACTGGAATTGGAGGAGAGGTAGCCTGGCTGAATCCATACTGGGAGCTCTCGGCCGGATACTGGAGTCTGGAGACCGACCGCAAAAAAACCATCCAGCTTGGTTCGAACCTGATTTTAAGACCTTTGGGCAGTCTGAACTTCTATACCTCAACAAGTCTGTTATTGCTGCATAAGGAGGAAGAAACCAAAACCGTATTCGCACAGATGGCCGGCGGAAGGATTATTGGAAGACTATGGGCGGAACTGTGGTTTTCGTCCGGCGATTTATCCGGAGGAGCAGAGGGAAACCTGCAGGTATTTTACAATGCCTATGACCGGGTACAAAACCGCTATGGTGTAAGGTTTATATACCCGGTGAACGACTACCTGAAATTCAGCCTCAGAGGCCAGCTTTTCACGAAAACAGGAAGCGAGCTTTTTTTCAGCGGACCCGAAATCGGAAAAATACATACATACGATTACCAAACATTGACCATAACAGGAGGATTGTCATGGAACATAAAATGAAAATTTTTTCGGCTGTACTGGCATTTTCGCTGCTGGTATTCAGCACACCGGTTTCTGCCCAGTACCGCAACGGACTGGAAGAGGCTTTCAAAAGCAGCTATACCCTTGAGTCGAACGCCGAATATGCACGGGCAATAGAAGCATTGAAAAAAGTGTACGATGAAGATTCATATGAGATTAACATCAGGCTGGGATGGCTTACCTATCAGGCAGGATGGTTTACCGAGTCCATCGCTTTCTACAACAAATCCATCCTGCTCATGCCTATGTCGGTGGAAGCCCGTCTGGGATTTGTGCTTCCCGCCTCGGCTTTGGGAAACTGGAACCAGGTAATAACACGCTACAACGAGATTTTAAAGATAGATCCGAACCATTATACGGTGAATTACCGTATGGGGATGATCTATTACGGCCGGCAGGATTACCAGAACGCTTACCGGTATTTCGAAAAGATTGCCAACCTGTACCCTTTCGATTACGACGCCCTGCATATGTTTGGCTGGACCTGTTACCGCCTGGGCAAGCTCAGGGAAGCGAAAGTGCTGTTCGGAAAAGCACTGCTCAACCGGCCGGGCGATGCCTCCGCCACAGAGGGGTACAACCTGATAAAATAAACCCATGCTGTAGATTTTTAATTTTAGGCCATGCTGGATAGAATTATCGGATTCAGTATCCGAAACAAACTGATCGTAATTCTTTTTACTCTAACGGCAGCATTTTTTGGACTGTATGCCTTAACGCAAATTCCGATTGGAGCTGTACCCGACATCACCAACAACCAGATTCAGGTGATTACCACATCGGGCAATCTTTCAACCCAGGATGTGGAGCAGTTTATCACCTATCCGGTCGAACTGGAGATGGCAAACCTTCCCGGAGTAAAGGAGATACGTTCGGTGTCAAAATTCGGGCTTTCGGTGGTAACCATTGTTTTTGAGGAACGGCTTGGGACCTATCTGCCCAGGCAGCTGCTTGCCGAGAAGATAAAAAGTGCTGCTGAAAATATTCCGGAAGGATTCGGCACCCCGGAAATGGGACCCATAACCACCGGACTGGGCGAAATCTATCAGTACATCCTCGATACAAAACCCGGATATGAAGACCGGTATTCGCCCATGGAGCTCAGGACAATACAGGACTGGGTGGTAAAAAGGCAATTGTCGGGAATCCCCGGAGTGGTAGAAATCAACACCTGGGGCGGATTTCTGAAACAGTATGAAGTTGCAGCCGATCCCGGTCTTTTAAATGCCATGGGAATTTCGATCAGCGAGGTGCTGGAGGCCCTGGAGCGTAACAACAGCATAGCTGGCGGCGCCTACATTGAGAAACGGGAGGAAACCTATTTTATCCGGGGCGAAGGACTTCTGAAATCGGAAGACGACATCCGGAAAGTAGTCATCAGAAATACGAACGGCGTTCCGCTTCTTGTCGGCGATGTTGCCGAAGTAAAACCAGGCTTTGCCAACCGGTACGGCGCAATAACCGGCAACGGTGAGGGAGAAAAAGTGCTGGGACAGATTATGATGCTTAAAAATGCGAATTCAAACCAGGTAATAGCAGAGGTTAAGTCGAGGGTGGATGAAATTCAGAAAACCCTGCCCGAAGGCGTATTTATCAACCCCATCCTGGAGCGCAGCGAACTGATCGGAAAAACTACGTTTACCGTTACCGAAAACCTGCTGCTGGGATGCCTGATCGTAATTTTCGTGGTAGTCCTGCTTTTAGGCAACTTACGCTCGGGAATGGTAATTGCCTCCATTATCCCCCTCTCGCTGCTCTTTACCATCTCCCTGATGTATTTGCTCGGCATAGATGCAAATCTGATGAGTCTGGGAGCCATCGACTTCGGTATCATCATCGACGGAGCTGTAATAATTGTGGAATTTATCGTGCTCCGCTTAAATGAAGGCAATGCCCGTATCCGCGCAAGCGAAGGAGAAGAACGGCAGAAGCTTATGGACAGTATCACTTTTTCCGGAGCTTCAAAAATGATGAATTCGGCCATCTTTGGACAAGTTATAATCCTTATCGTATTCATCCCTATTCTTTCCCTCAGCGGCGTTGAAGGAAAGATGTTCCGGCCAATGGCTCTTTCGTTCAGCTTTGCCATTGTAGGTGCAATTGTTTTCTGCCTCACCTGGTTGCCGGTTGCCGCATCCGTTTTTCTTAAACCCGAAAAAGAAGGAAAAAGAACCCTTTCGGTCAGGATTATGAATCTGGTACACCGCAGCTATAAACCGGTAATTGAATGGTCGTACGGCCACAAGCGAATCGTATTTGTTTCAGCCTTTGTTATGCTGGCAGGTACGGCTTTCCTCTTCAGCAGGATGGGCGGAGAATTCATCCCTACCCTGGACGAAGGCGATTTTGTAATTCAGCCCGTACTTAAAACGGGTACTTCCCTTTCCCGCACCGTGGAACTCACCACACAGATGGAAAATATTCTGATACAGAACTTCCCCGAAGTTGATCAGATCGTCAGCCGCATTGGTGCTGCGGAAGTACCGACCGATCCCATGTCGATGGAGGAAAGCGATATAATTATCAAACTCAAACCAAAAAAGGAATGGGTATCGGCATCGGGCAAGGATGAGCTGGCCGATAAATTCAAGGAGGCTCTTTCCGTGATTCCGGGCATTGAATACGAATTTACCCAGCCCATAGAAATGCGGTTTAACGAACTGATAACAGGTGTCAGGGCCGATGTTGCGGTAAAAATTTTCGGAGACGACCTTGAAATCCTTAACCGAAAGGCTTTTGAAGTGAAACGTCTGATCGAACATGTGGATGGGGCTGCCGACGTAATTGTAGAGAAAACCGCCGGGCTTCCGCAGATGAGCGTGGTTTACCGTCGCGACAAACTGGCCCGTTACGGCCTTAGCAGCGAAGAGCTGAATCAGCTGATCTCGTCCGGATTCGGCGGAGCAGTAGCCGGAAGCATTTTTGAAGGCGAAAAGCGCTTCGATCTTGTTCTTAGACTAAATGAGGAAAACCGGAAAGACATCGAAAACATCCGTAACCTGAAGGCCCGGCTTCCCAACGGTCAGCTGATCCCTTTGTCGGAGCTGGCAACCATTAACTATACAACAGGACCGGCAAAGATCTCACGCGATAACACCCGAAGAAGGGTCGTAGTCAGTATCAACGTCCGAAACCGTGATATGGAATCGGTGGTAAAGGATGTAGAGAAAATTCTGAACAGAGATCTTCAGCTTCCGCCCGGATATTCGGTTTCATACGGCGGACAGTTCGAAAACCTGCACAATGCTTCAAAAAGGCTCCAGCTTGCCGTTCCGGTTGCCATGCTTCTGATTTTTATCTTTCTGCACTTCGCCTTCGGGTCATTCAAAGATGCGGCGATGGTATTTTCCGCCATCCCGCTTGCAACCGTCGGAGGTGTCTTACTGCTGTGGGTACGGAGTATGCCTTTCAGTATTTCGGCAGGCGTCGGTTTTATTGCCCTTTTCGGGATAGCAGTCCTTAACGGGATTGTGCTGATCGAACACCTGAAGGAGCTGAAAGAACACGGCATCAAAGATATGCGCGAACGTATCATGACCGGTACACGGCAGAGGCTCAGACCCGTTCTTCTGACAGCTTCCGCCGCGGCGCTGGGATTCCTTCCCATGGCCATTTCCACCAATGCAGGAGCAGAAGTGCAACGTCCGCTTGCAACGGTGGTAATTGGCGGACTCATCACTTCAACCCTTCTGACAATGATTGTTTTACCTCTTCTTTATGCTGTGCTGGACAACGTAAAGGGATTCCGTTTGTGGCCTCCTTCAGTCATAAGAAACCTTCCCTTCCTGCTTATTCCGGTCCTGATTGCAGGTTCAGCCAATGCACAGCCTGTAACAATATCAACCGAAAAAGCCATCAGCATTGCCCTGTACAACAACAACCGCATAGAAGCATCGCGTTTACAGGTAATGCAGTCGGAGGCTGTCCTGACACAGGCATCTGCATTGGGTAAAACGGGCATCTTTTACGGATTCGACCAGAACAACGTAGCCGGGAACAATAAACCACTCTATGTGATCGGTGCTGAACAGTCCTTCGAATTTCCGGGAGTACTGGCAGCCCGTCACAAAGCCGCAAAAGCAGAAATCCGTATGGCCGGAGAGACATATGAACTGAACCGGCTTGAGCTTGAAAAAGAGGTACGCATCGCTTCTAACCAGCTTAATCTCTTGTTTCACAAAGAGCAAAAGCTCCGGACGCTCGACAGTCTTTATTCCCTTCTTGTAGAAGCCGCTCAAAAAAGTTACGATGGGGGCGATACGCCCTATCTCGATGTCCTGCTTGCCAAATCCGAATCGGAACAGATAAAAATTGAACGCAACCAGCTGAAATCGGAAATACGAAAGACCGAATCCGGTCTGAATGCCCTCTTGCAATCCGACACGATGTACAGTGTAACTCCCTATCCGCCAACCGAAATGGAAACTGACGACAGGGTACAGGCCTGGCAACGGATGATGAATCTTGAATCTGCAAAAATCGACCAAAGCCGGGCATGGCTGTCCGAAGAAAAGAACAAACTGCTGCCCGAATTTACCCTCACCTGGTTTAACGGTACGAACAGTTTCGCCGGCGCAAAAAACTATTACGGCTACGAAGCCGGCATTGCCATTCCTTTAATTTACGGAGGACAGCGCTCCAGAATAAAAAGTGCGAGGCTGGAAACGCAAATCGTACAAAATAACAAGGAGGATTTTGAGTTCCGCTATAAAGCAGCCAGACAAGCCCTTACAGAAGAACTCATACAATACAGGCAGGCCCTTGACTATTACAGCGTCCGCGGACGCCGGCTTTCAGAGGAAATCATCCGCGCATCGTTCGGAAGCTACCGGGAAGGCGAGTCCGATTTTTTTAGATTGGTAAAAGGAATGGAAAGCGCTGCCAGAATTGAACTCGGATACCTGAAAAACCTTGATTCATACAACAGAATAGTATTGGAACTAAACTACCTCATCTTAAATTCAGAGCCATGAAGGTAAGACATGTAATTCGGATTTTATTTCTGAGTTCTATACTTATAAGCGGGTGCCGCCAGAGCAAGGATACACCGGCTGACAACTCAGCAGAGGATGCGGACCTGATAACGGTAAACCTTTCGCAGTTTGAAACGGCCGGTATGATCACCGGATCTTTGGAAAAAAAGATATTCAGTGAGACTGTGAATGTCAGGGGCATGATTTCCGCCCCACCCAATGGTATGGCCGCCGTCAGCAGTTTCCTGACCGGAAATGCCGGAAGAATATTTATAAATATCGGCGACCAGGTAAAAAAAGGACAGCTGTTACTGACGGTGAACAGCCCCGAATTTATCCGACTGCAGCAGGAGCTTGACGAAACGGAAGCGAAACTGATACCGGCAAGGGCTGAATACGAACGTCAGAAAATGCTGGCCGGCGACAGCATAACTTCGCGTAAGGCACTGCTGAACGCAGAGGGTGAGTATAAAAGTCTGAAAGCCAGGCATGAAGGACTTAAAGCCAATATGATGCTATTGGGTGCAGACAAAACACCCGGTGACGGCTTTCAGCGTGAGCTCCGTATTTTGTCGCCCATAAACGGCTATATTTCAAAGATAAATGTTGAGGCTGGTCATCCGGTAAGCCCGGGAGAGTCGCTGCTCGAGATTACCGATCCCGGTCAGCTTCAGCTGAAACTGTTTATTTTTGAAAAAGATATTTATCTGCTGAAGGAAGGACAGCCCGTTGTTTTCTCAGGTACCGGCAAAAGCGCCGGAAACTGCACGGCAACGCTAAAAACTTACAGCCGTGCCATAGATCCGGAAACGAAATCCATTACGGCCCTGGCAGATATCGGTTCCGGCTGCAGTAATTTAGTTGCCGGAATGTACGTGGAAGCTTCTATCGTTGTTAACAGTTCGGAAGGTACCGCCCTTCCGGATGAGGCCATACTCAAATCGGGAGATGCACGTATTGTACTGGTGAAATCCGGAGAATCTTCGGGTGAAATAAGGTTTAAACCCTATCGGATTACTACGGGGCGGAGCTACGGCGGATTTACGGAAATTCTGAATCCGGAAGGCCTTGATGAGGTCCTTGTAAAGGGCGGGTTCAACCTTATTATGGAGGATTAACCGGCTAGTCCCCTTCTTCCCTTACAAACGGGACAAACCGTACCGGCAGCAGGCTTCTTTGCACAGCTTTTCCCTTTATTTTGGTAATCAGCACCAAAGTTTGTACACTTCCTGGTTTACCCAGGGGTATTACCATGCGTCCGCCTTCCTTCAGCTGGGCAAACAGGGGTGGCGGTAATTCCCCGGCCGCAGCGGTTACCACAATGGCATCGAAGGGAGCTTTCTCAGGCCAGCCGGCAAAGCCGTCGCTAATGCGAACATGCACATTGTAGTATCCCAGGCGGCTGAGCAGGGCAGCAGTGGCTTTTCCCAGAGGCTCCACAATTTCGATGGTATACACTTCGTCCACAATTTCGGCAAGAACTGCAGCCTGATAGCCGGAACCGGTACCTATCTCCAGTACCTTCATCCCCGCTCCGGGTCTGATGGCTTCCGTCATATACGCAACCATATACGGCTGCGATATGGTCTGATCGTAACCGATTGGCAGGGGCGTATCGTGATAGGCCATGGATTTCAGGGCATCCGGCACAAACTGGTGACGTGGCACTTTTCGCATGGCATCCAAAGTAGCCTTATGCCTGACTCCCTCCGCCTCTATCCGATATTTCACCATATTTTCACGCTCTGCAGCGTAACTGTCCTGCCCCGATAACGATGCCATAGCCCCAGGTATAATAACAATGATACTAAACGCTCCAATACCCGCTACCAAACAGCGGACAATTTGTAACAATCTGTTTTTCATGCTATAAATATAATAAATTGGAACCACGAATCCAAATCCGGACCTGAAAAGCAGGGCATCCGATCGTATTCCGGTTGCATATACGGTTGAGTACAAATTTATCCGGATGAAGGATTTGGATAGAAAAAGCCCCCGCAAATCCCGGAGGGGATTGAGAGGGCTTCAAATGTTAACCTGATTACGCTGTATCCCTTGCGGGATAATGGCTATTTCAGGGCTTTCAGGGCCTCGGCAGCGGCATTAAGGGTAGGCTGAATGGAAATTTCCTGACCTACCGCTCCCCGCATCCATACCTGAGGAATCAGTCGACCCTGGGTATACATACGATCGAATTCCGCGGCAAGCGATTTTCCTTTTACCTGCTGTTCGATCTGGAAATCGATGAGATGACCCATGGGATAGTTGGAAAGATAAAGAGGGTTATCGATCATGTGCGAATAGATGGCCAGGATGGGTTCATCCGTCCCGCCAAGAATGCCGGCATAGTAATTGTTCCAAACCTCTTTGGCTGCCGAGGTTACGGCTTCCTTAAGCTGAGCAGGAGTGGCACCGGGATTTTCATACATCCATTTCCACACTTTCATATCAACCAGCGAAACACCCATGATTTCGTAACTTGACCAGAAATTATCGAGAGCCAGCAGATGTTCCTTCGACGGATCGGTATCCGGCATTCCGAGCAGTTCCAGGTCTCGTTTCTGAAAGAGAAAAGCAACCGCTTCTGTAAAGGCTGTATTTGGCACACCCTGAAGCATATAATAATCCACGTCGTTCAGTGTAACCGTTTGCTCCACATTATGTCCGAATTCATGAACAGCAATGTTGTACCCCTTGTAATCCATACCGCCGGGGCCTATGCGCGTGCGCAAGCGGGCGATGTCGTTGCGCATCTCGGCTCCCCATGCATGACCGGCACCTCTGGAAGGATCAACGCTTATCAGAGAAGTAATCTGTTTTGATTTCTCCGTCGTCCATCCAAGTTTAACCAGTATGTTCAGAAGGTCGGCTTCAAATGCTGCGGGCGTGGGATATTTCTTTGAAGTGATAACCGTAAGCTGATCCTCGGGAATGCTTCCACGCGATTTAAATCCGTTGTACCAGATGTCGAAAGGCTCGAGCGGGCGGCCAAGGCGCTGACGGATGAAAGCAGCCACCTCCTTAACCTGTGGAGAGGAGACGAATTCCGTAAAGAGGCGTTCCACGTCTTCCTGCGGAATTTCCATACCCTCTTCAAAAGCGCGAACGATATAGGTCGGAAAATTGGGATTGTAGGCATCGATTGCCTTCATGGCATGGAAGTTCTTCAGGAGCACATCGTAACGGCGATCCGGCTCCGGAGTTCCCTCCACTTCAGTACCATTGTCAAACAGCTTGTTTTCAACAGGATCCCATGTATAATCGCCCTTATTGATAACCTGTTGCGGTATGCTCTGGTCGATGATCCGTTTCATAACGCTGTAAATCATCCGCTGTTTAAGCAATCCGTTATCGCCGGCATAATTCGATTTCAGCTCATCGCGAAGCCCCCAGTGCGTTATCAGTTTCATGTCGGCCGGAAACCAGGTTTGACCATCTTCGTCCACCAGCTTACCCATATAGATGTTGTAGTCGGAAATATAGGCATCGGCTTCGGTAAGAATGCGGGAGGCTTCCTGAATAATTTCAGCGGGAACGCGTGACGTAAACCGGTCACCCATGCGGGCATATGCCCAATCTCTGCGGCTCCAATCGGGTCCCAGCGCCGATTTCTCCCGGAGGGAATAAAAGGGGAAGTTTAGCGCCGTAATAAAGGCTATTTTATTGTTAAAGAAATCGTCGGTAATGTGTGCCGAGGCGTTGTAACTGCCGAACATCATATCTACGGGCTGTATTTCCGGACCTTCGATGTGAAGCGGCTCTTTCAGAAGTACGTCCATTTTATGAAAATGCCCGTTCAGAATCTCAAAATTGCGTTCCAGTTTCCGATACAGGATTTCAAGTTCGGCCTCACCGGCAACAAAATTCGATTTGCAGAACGATTCGAAATCGGCTGTACTGCCATCGCTTTCACGCCAGAGTGCTGCAACCTGCTGTACCCCTCTTTCGATGCGAAATGCAGATGCTTCCCCCAAAGAATCGGTAAGCATTCCGGTAACTTTTTCGATTGTTGATTGTTCAATAAAGGCTTTTACCGGATCACCGGTGGTGGCAGGCTGCTTTTTTCCGCAGCCGGCTAAAGCAAATAAACTTGCCATAGCTGTGACAATGATAAGGTTACGCATGACTGGTGTATTTTTGGATTCATACAAAATTATAAAATTGCGGATTGCCTGAGCATAAAACTTGTTTTTACAATTGATGTCGTTTCAACTTCCCTTGAGAAGGGCAGTTTACGATGAAGTCAGGCTCTCCGGTTGAATACCTGCGTTGATCAGAATGGAGGCATTTATGCACAGGTTTTGATGTTTTGCGTAGGTTTGTAAAAATAAACAGGCATCAATGTTCAGAGATGAGAAGGGCTATCGCCCAACCCAGCAAATTTTTACGGAAGTACCTCCGAAGTACGACATCCTGAATCGCGTACTTACCTTAAACCTGGATGAAGGCTGGAGGCGTAAGGCTGCAGTCCGGATACTGGAAAACAATCCCGGCCGGGTTCTTGACCTGTGCTGCGGAACGGCCGACCTCACCATGCATCTGGGTCGCGGGGCCGGCAGCTCCACCGAACTGTACGGACTCGATTTCAGTCATACCATGCTGGAGCGGGCACGCGAAAAAGTCGCCGTCTTCGGAAAAGACCGTATCAACCTGATTCAGGGCGATGCAGGAAACATGCCCTTTGAATCCGGTTTTTTTGATTCGGTCGGTATTTCATTCGGCTTCCGAAACCTGACTTTCGAAAATCCGGATGCGAAATTGCACATCGGTGAAGTGTACCGGGTGCTGAAACCCGGCGGCCGATTTGTCATCCTGGAAACCAGTCAGCCAGCAAACGGGCTGATTAGAGCAGGATACCATTTTTACCAGAAATTCATTACCAGTCCTGTCGGCGGAGTTCTATCCGGAAACCGCAAGGCATACCGGTACCTCGCTTATTCTGCGATTAATTACTATTCCATCCCTGAAATAACCGAGGTGTTGCTAAAGGCAGGCTTTAGCAAAGTCAGCGGAGAGCCCCTGCTTATGGGAGCTACAGCCATTGTAACGGCTGTTAAATAAATTCCGGGAAAGGATTATTATTTCAGAAGTCCGGCCGAAGCGGCATAAACGGCAAACTGTTCGGTTCCGTCGAGTCCGAGAGCCTCATTCAGCAGATCATCGTCGAACGCAGCAATGGCACACACCCCGCATCCCAGACTCAGGGCACTGAGGTAGAGATTCTGGCATACATGACCGGCATCAAGCAGTACGTATCGATAAGCCCTTTCGCTGTATCTCCATTTCATTCGGTAAATAACTGCCGTCCAGAAGAACGTAACGGCACCAGATTCCACCATTTTTTGATCAAGGCAGGCTTTTGCAAGAATGCCGGCGTATTCCGCTCCCTTTTTCATCTGAATCAGCTGATGACTGAGCGGCAGGTAACGGTATATTCCGGGATCGAGACCTTCAACACGATTTATGAGAAGGTATGTTTCGAAGGAATGCCTGGCTCCGGCGGAGGGTACGTATCGGAGGGTGTGGATATTCCGAACGACTTTCCGGACACCCTGGGTTTCGCGAAGCATAAGTGAGAGTGCAGACAGGCTCAGAGCCTCAGATCTGTAGGAACGCACACTGGTTCTGGATTCGATAAGGTCATGCAGGTCGGCAGGTGAAGCCATTCCGCCGGTATCCGGCAGATCGGAAATCGGAAGGGTTTCATCTGCGGGCAGCTGCAAAGGAGGAGCAGGTAAGCCTCTCAACTGGTCTGAAACCCGCAGGTGATGATATTTCGTATGTTCAATAAAATTCATTCCGGTACCTACCGGATCTGTATCTGACTCTGCCATAAGCACTTCTGGGCTGTACAGTTAAACCAAACCCCTGCTTTCGAGCATCTCCATGATCATCTCTACGCTTTCGTAGTGCGATACCTTGCTGCAGTTGATGACAACATCGTACAACTCGTTCAGATCCTGTGAGCCTTTCATATAGTCGCGCAGCATTTTATACCGTTTATGGTCAATTGATGCAAGCGTTTTAACGGTATCCTCGCGCTTCAGGTTGTGCCGGGAAATCAGATTGTCGAGTCTCCACTGCACGGGAGCCGTAAGCTTGATATGAACTGCTTTTGGCATTCCCTGGGTGATGGCTGCCCCTCCCCTTCCCACAATGATAACATTGCCTGATTCGGCTGCTGCAGTAACAATGGAAGCAATGGTTTGCCTGACTTTCCGGTCGCTCTTGTAATACTTTGTCGTAAGTGAGCTCAGTACCTCATCTAGTGTTCCCCTTTCCAGCGATCCTTCAACCTGCCTAACCTTTTCCGGGTCAACATTAAGCTCCTTCGCAGCTTCAAGAATCACTTCCTTATTCATAACCTTCCAGTGCGATCCTTTTGCGGCGATCGCACGCGCAAGCATTTCTGCAAGTACATTGGCCTGGCAACCGTAATCACGTGAAATAGTAACAAAAGGCCCGTTTTTTCCGGTACCGGGCTCTGCCTTCTGCCTGCGTTCATAACTGTCAAGCAGAATCCTCAACAAAATATTATCCATAAAGTGCCCCTTTTAGTTTACAATAAATATACAAAATCTTTGTGTTATTTTCAGCCATATTCCATGGAAAAGTAAATATAATAAGAAATTTTAACGTACAAATTGCATTTAGGTACAAAAATGATTAATGCCATTCATCAGGCCGCAACGGCTACACTCCTGAGGGTTACCTTCTTACTTCCGGAACCGCTCCGTTTGTTTACACAAACGATAATATAACATATATCATAACATGAATTATGTATTAAATCCATATTGCTTACCGGTTCCGTGGTATGTAAGCAATCGGATTACGAAACAAAATGAAATCATAACGATGGAAAAGGAAAAAATCATTTCATCTCATTTGCAGGAGATCAGCAGCACTTTACATCGGAAACAGACCCGAATCGCAGTCGTCTCCGGGGCTTACCGTAATTTTCTCAATCCTTTATTCCGGCTCTGCCGAGGATGAATGCCAGTTCAAATGCCGTTTCGCGCAGAGCATCAAAACGACCGGTTGCACCGCCATGCCCGGATTCCATATTAGTTTTCAGGAGAAGGATATTATCTCCGGTTTTCAGAGCCCTGAGTTTGGCAGCATATTTAGCAGGCTCATGATACAGAACCTGCGAGTCGTTGAGTCCGGCCGTAATCAGCATATTGGGATAGTGCTGCGCACGGATGTTATCGTACGGCGAATAGGAAAGCATGTAGCGGTAATACTCTTCCTCATTGGGATTTCCCCACTCCTCGTATTCCTGGGTTGTAAGAGGGAGGCTGGCATCGAACATAGTGGTTACCACGTCGACAAAAGGCACCTGGGCTACCACGGTATTGAATAGGTCCGGACGCATATTTGTTACGGCGCCCACCAGCAGTCCGCCGGCGCTTCCGCCCATGATAGCCAGTTTATCCGGATTTGTAAGTTTATCGTTGATCAGCTTTTCGGCACAGGCGATAAAATCGGTGAATGTATTTTTCTTTTTCAGCAGTTTACCGTCTTCATACCAGTGTTCGCCCATATCGCTTCCGCCGCGGATCTGCGCTATGGCAAAAACATATCCCCTGTCGATCAGGCTGTAGAACCCGGAACTGAAATAGGCATCCGAGCTTGCTCCGTACGAGCCGTAGGAGTATAGAAGCGCTGGGTTGGAGCCGTCTTTTTTCAGCGACTTTTTGTAAACCACTGAAACCGGCACTTTTACACCATCCTCTGCCGTAGCCCATATCCGCTCAACGGTATAATCGTCCGGATTGAAGCCCGAGGGGATTTCCTGCTGTTTCAGCAGGGTACTGGCTTTGGATGCAAAATCGTACTCGTAAACGCTGGTGGGCCGGTTGAGAGAGCTGTAGCTGTAGCGCATCACCGAAGATTCGTATTCCGGAGTACCAGTAATAAAGGCCGTATAGACCGGTTCGGGGAAATTAATAATATTGCGGCTGTTATCGATGCCGAGACCCATCACGATAATTTCATTGAGTCCGTTACGTCTGACCTGGGCTGCCACGTAGTTGCTGAACACCTCAAGTCCGCCGATGCGGACATCCTTATCGTGCGGCATAAAAACCTTCCAGCTGCTGCGATCGGCAAATCCGCTGAGCGGGGCCTCGTAAACCATGAAGTTCAGATTTTCGCGATCCTTGTAACGGATGAAAAAACGCTCCCTGTGTTGGTAAACATGGTATTCCACATCTTTTACCCTGGGTACAAACACCCTGAACTTACCCAGTGGTTCGCCGGCAGGGAGGTAATGATATTCGGAAGTGGTTGAACTGGCTGTGGTGATAAAAAGAAAATCGTTGGTTTTGGTTTTGCTGATGTCAACGATAAACTGCTCGTCGGGCTCTTCAAAAACCAGCTCATCCGGTACGTTGCCGCCCAAAACATGGCGATAAACTCTCCAGGCCCGCAAGGCTTCATTTCCAAGGGTATAAAACAGTGTCTTGCTGTCGTTGGCCCACGCAAATCCCTGTACTTTGTCGATGCTTAAAGGCAAATCGTTCCCGGTTTCCAGGTCTTTGATCCGGAGTGTAAAGTCGGCAAACGAACCGGTTTCATTCGACAGATAGGCAGCCAGGCGGTTGTCGGTACTGATATCGTAACCGGCAAAAATGAATGCGGGTTTATTGGCAGCCATGGTGTTTACATCAAAAATCACTTCTTCCGGAGCAGAAATATTGCCCTTTTTCCGGCAATAAATGCGGTATTGCTTACCTTCTTCGGTACGTGAGTAATAGTAATAGCCATTGTCGATCTGAGGTACTGTTTCATCGGTTTCCTTGATGCGGCCCTTCATTTCGGCAAACAGTTTTTCCTGCAAAGGCAGGGTCGATTTCATTACCGTGTCGCAGTATGCATTTTCTGCTTCCAGATAGGCAATAACTTCCGGATTTTGCTTTTCCCGGAGCCAGTAGTAGTTATCGGTACGCTCGTTGCCAAACTCGCTGAAAAGTTCAGGTTTTACGGCGGCTGCGGGAGGAGGAGGAAAATCGCTTTGCATTTTAATTTCCATATTCTTTTCGGATGCAGGATTACAGGCTGCCAGTGCCAGCAAGGCCATGAGGCTGCCAGCCGGGAGGATTTGCTTGTTCATGACGGTAGGGAATTTGTTACAAAAGTAGAAAGAAAAAATGAGCTGCAACCAGTATCGGGCTGCAAACCTGCAACTCCCGGCGGTTGAGAATCCTGTGCCGGTGTTTAATTGCCTGACTTTAGCTAAAAAAGGCCAGCGGAAGATCCAGGATTCTGTTCTTTGCCTGCTGAGCGGTTAATCCGCTCCCTTACTTTCTCCCATGCATGGGTGGTAAGGAAGGTTTCATCCATGTAATGCACCATTTCGGTAAAGCGATTCATGGGGATGGCGAAGGTAAGCTCGTTTTCCATAACAAACGGCCGGGCGGAAACGTCGAACATTCCAAGCACAGCCCTTGGCTTTTCATTTTTCGATTCGGCCAGGGGGTACTGTACGATGGAAGCACAGCCGGATCCGAAGGGAGCAATGGTACCCTGCATGTCGTCGCGATCGAAACCTGCAAGGGTAAAAAGGCCGGACAGTACATCGGGTTTTGCGAAAAAGATCACGACTTCGGGCTCATCGTTTTCTTCGAGCATATCCCAGCGCCGGAAAACGATGTGGGAAGCAGGGGCAGCTTCAAAGGGAGCATCCTTCAGAAACTTTTCAACCTGAGCGGGAGTACGCAAATAGCGTTCGCCTTCCATTTCCTGATTGCCGCACGACAGAAAGTACTCGAAGCCCGGCCTAAGTTTCCTGCCGAATCCCAGATAACGCTTTCCTCCGCTGCATCCCACCGAGGCTGCATCAAAAGAGAGGGATTTTCCGCGTTTTACCTGTGCAAGAGATCCTATAAAGCAATTCCATTTTTCGGCCCGGGGTGCCGCTTCCGCAGAGGTTACCGCATCCGAATAAAAAAAGACGATCGGAAGTCCGGTTTCACCGAAGTATTTCTTCCAGTATTCCGTAAAACGGTCTCTCAGGGCTAAGTCCATAAAGCGGTGTATATAAGGGAGATAAACGGGAGAGGGAAATTCTTTAAAGTTCCTTTCGCAGCCGGGCTACGGGTATGCTAAGCTGTTCACGGTATTTGGCTACCGTGCGGCGGGCAATGTTGTACCCTTTTTCTTTCAGGATATCGGTAAGCTGTTCATCGGTAAGAGGTCTGGATTTTTCCTCTGCTACTATGCAATCGGAGAGTATCTTTTTAATTTCCCGTGTCGAAACTTCTTCACCCGAGTCGGTTTGCATGGATTCAGAGAAAAACGTTTTCAGCAGAAACGTACCGAATGGCGTTTGAACGTATTTGGAGTTGGCAACCCGTGAAATGGTCGAAATATCCAGCCCGACCATTTCGGCTATGTCTTTCAGGATCATAGGCCGAAGCTTTGTTTCATCACCGGTAAGGAAATACTCTTTCTGGTACTCCATAATGGCCGTCATGGTAATGAACAGTGTATTCTGGCGTTGCTTGATGGCATCAATAAACCAGCGTGCGGAGTCTATTTTCTGTTTGATGAACATCACCGCTTCCTTCTGGCTGTTGCTTTTCGATTTACTTTCGGCATAGGTTTCAAGCATATCCACATAGGTGCGGCTCAGCCGAAGTTCGGGGGTATTTCTGGAATTTATCTGAAGTTCGAGCTCTCCGTCCTTATTGTAAACGAAGAAGTCGGGCATGATGTAGTGATTGGTGCGTGCTGTTTCGCCCATCGAATTGCCGGGCTTTGGATTCAGTTTCAGTATTTCGTTAACGGCATCGCGCAGTTCATCTTCAGTAACCCTTGCCTTGCGGGAAATTTTATCGTAGTGTTTTTTGGTGAGCTCATCAAAGTAGCGGTCTACCAGATGTATTGCCAGGCTCACGGAGGGGGTGGGTTCTGTGCGGCGAAGCTGAATCAGCAGGCATTCGCGCAGGTCGCGGGCTCCTACTCCGGGAGGGTCAAATTCCTGAACCACCTGCAGCAGCTGATCCAGTTCAGCTGTGGTAGTTGTGATATTCTGGGTAAATGCCAGGTCATCAACCATTGCACTGAGCGCCCGGTTGAGGTACCCGGAATCGTCGAGGTTGCCGATGATATAGGTGGCAATTTTCACCTGCCTATCGTCCAGATGTCGCAGGCCAAGCTGCGAGATCAGCATTTCATGGAAACTGATGCCGGAGGCATAGGGAATTTCGCGGTGCTCATCGTCGGCACTGGTATTTCCGGCATTCAGGCGGTAAGCCGGGATGTCGTCGTCGTCGAGATAGTCGGTGATGTCGAAATCGTCGCGTTCCTTTTCGAGCTCCTCCACCGGATCGGGTTCGGTATCGGGCAGCAGCTCCTCCTCACCGGTACTCATCTCGGGATCGGAAGCATCTTCAAGGGCCGGGTTCTCTTCAATCTCCTGCTTGATGCGCTGCTCCAGGGCAATGGATGGAATTTGCAGCAACTTCATAAGCAGAATCTGCTGCGGCGACAGTTTCTGTAGTAGTTTCTGCTGTAATTTTTGCGTTAACATGCCAATTCCATTTTATCCCGGCGAAGTTACATGAAAGTTACGAATTTTTCGCCATTGTTTCGATTATCATTGCCCGGAGAAAACATCAGGGGTTCGCTGCAAAGATACGAAGACACCAGGTTTCACTAAGATAATGTAAAAGATGTTCTCAAAAAAATCCTGAGGCTTACTGCTGAGCCGGGCAAATTACAAAGGTATGGAGTGCTCCTTACGTCGCAGCTTTCTTATCTTTTTGGAAGTTTTTCCATCCCGCACGAATAATAAGAACTTTCACGGTGCAGGTGCTGACAGTCAGCGCCTGCCAAAGGAAAGATACTTCCGGTGGCACGGCATCCCATCCCGGTAACGGCCGCAACAATGCATCGGGCAGTATACCGGAGTATTAACGTTCGGAATCTGCGGATAATTGTTAGGATTGAATGAAGGATTTTCAGAACTCAGCGTTCTGCGGTGTGCGCGGGAAAGGAATCACATCGCGGATGTTGGCCATTCCGGTAACGAAGAGCATCAGACGTTCGAAGCCAAGTCCGAAGCCAGCATGCGGGGCGGTGCCGAAGCGGCGGGTATCGAGATACCACCAGATATCCTTTTCGGGAATGTGCAGTTCCCTGCAGCGGTCCACGAGCTTTTCGAGGACCTCTTCGCGCTGCGATCCGCCAATGATTTCTCCGATTCGGGGGAAAAGCACATCCATGGCTCTTACCGTTTTGCCGTCGTCGTTCTGCTTCATGTAGAAAGCCTTGATCTCAGCCGGATAGTTGGTCAGGATAACGGGTGTACGAAAATGCTTCTCAACCAGATAGCGTTCGTGCTCGCTCTGAAGGTCGGTCCCCCAGTCAACCGGAAATTCAAACTTCTGTCCGGAAGCCTTCAGTATTTCGACAGCTTCGGTATACGATAGGCGCTTGAAGTCGTTGTCAACCACAAATCTGAGCCGGTCTATCAGCTCGTTGTCGTACATCTTATTCAGAAACTCAAGGTCGTCGATGCAGTTGTCGAGAGCATACTGAACAAGGTATTTCAGGAACTCCTCGGCCAGATCCATGTTATCGTTGATGTCGTAAAACGCCATTTCAGGTTCTATCATCCAGAACTCTGCCAGGTGTCGCGGGGTATTTGAATTTTCAGCACGGAAAGTAGGGCCAAAGGTGTAAATGGAGGAGAGAGCCATCGCGCCAAGCTCGCCTTCCAGCTGTCCGGATACCGTAAGGTTGGTTGCCTTTCCAAAGAAGTCCTTGCTGTAATCAACCTCTCCTGTTTCGGTGAGGGGCGGATTTTTAGCATCGAGTGTGGTTACTCTGAACATGGCTCCGGCGCCTTCGGCATCCGAGCCGGTAATGATGGGTGTATGCAGGTAATAAAAACCACGCTCGTTGAAGAACTTGTGGATGGCAAACGACATAGCATGACGCATCCGGAGTACCGCTCCAAACGTATTGGTTCGCGGACGCAGGTGGGCGATCTCGCGCAGGAACTCAAGCGTATGGCCTTTTTTCTGCAGAGGATAGGTTTCGGGGTCGGCAGATCCGTATACTTCTATCTCTTTTGCCTGCACTTCCACGGCCTGTCCCTGCCCGGGCGACTCAACCAGAGTACCGTTGACCGAAATGCAGGAACCGGTGGTGATGAGTTTCATGGATGCTTCGTCGAAACCGGCAAGCTCAACAACGATCTGAATGTTGTGAATTATGGAACCATCGTTAAGAGCGATAAAAGCAACGTTTTTATTTCCGCGTTTGGTACGAACCCAGCCTTTGAGGTTAATGGTGTTTCCAATGCCAATCGACTGCCAGTTGTGCAGAACTTCGGCAATTTTCGTTCTTTTCAGTGATTCCATTCTGTTAAAAAGGTATATGATTATCAGCATTTCCGCTTCCGGGAAAGCAGCGGCAAAGGTATAAAAAAAGAGGATTGGGAAAACAGGGCTGCACAGCAGCAATGGTGGATGATTTTTGCTACCGGTAGTATACGGCTGCTGAAGCATCCGCATTCACACAATTTGCTGGAACAGTTTGCTGTGGCTCCTCTTAATACGGCAACTGCGCCCGTTATAGAGCATGTTATATTCCCTGGATCGAACGGAAAGCTCCGTGTTTGTTATATTGCATTTGGCCTGAACGAAAATCATCCGGAATTTATATTTTTGTACGTATTGGTCAACGTTACGTTGCCGATGTATAAATCAGCGATACATTAAAGGCTATGCACCTGAATAAAACGGAATTTCGACACCTGCTGCACCGATGGAATTTCGTTACCCTGCTGGTTTTAGCAGTCGTCTTGCTGATCCGGAACGTTTCGGCGCAGGATGCCGGTTCTTTAAGGATTTCCGATTCCATAAGGATTGCTACACTGGAAAACCGTTTTGAAAATTTTCTTTACGAAAAGCAGGCCGACTCGGCGCGGGCAGCTGCCGACAGCCTGATTGCGTTTGCCTTACGAACAGAAAATTACAGGTACGTTGCCGTCGGATATCTGAACAGGGCTCTTACCGAGCAATCGGTCAACAACAACGAAGGCTTTGTTGAATACCTGCAGCGCTCCATTCCCTGGTATCTGAAAGGGAATGAGCCGCTGGGAGCAGCTATGGCACATACAATGATTGGTCAGACTTTGGAGCGCGAAGAGCCCGATCGCGCGATTGATCAATACCGGGCTTCCCTCGAAATACGGAGGCAGGCAGCCGACAGCGCGGGAGTTGCCAGCAATCTGGCCGGAATTGGAAATGTTTATGACCGCATCGGAAAAGCCGGGAATGCAGGACAGTATTATCTGGAAGCGGCAGAAATATCGGAAAAGACCGGTAATACCCGCCTCAGAGCTCATACTCTTGCAAGCCTGGGCAATCTGTACGAACGACAGGGCAGGGATTCCGATTCGCGAAAATACCTGAAACAAAGCCTTGCTCTTTACAAACCATCGGGAAGTCCGGCAATGCTCTTTTCCCTCAACAAATCGATTGGCGATTCGTATTTCAGGCAGGGTCTTTCCGACTCCGCCAGGCTTAATTACGAGGAAGCTCTCGCACTGTCAAAAAATACCTCAGCGGGCGGACAGGGAATGCTTCAGATTACTTACAATCTGGGGGTGATAGCCGCCAAAAACCACGATACAGCGGCAGCACAAACCTATTTCGGTCAGGCACTGCTTTTCTCTGAAAAGATGGGCGACACTTCGGCTGAACGCCTTTCGCTTGCAGGCCTGGCATCCCTGAAGCCACGGAAGAAGCCGGTGAGCCCACCCGATTATGTGCTGCTTGCGCTGATCAGAAAAACGACCTCTCTCTCCGCAAAGGAGAGGCTCGAAGCATACCACAGCCTGGATGCATACCTGCAAACAAGAGGGAATCCGGCGGATGCTGCACACTACAGTGCCAGATACAGAATGCTGCGCGATTCACTGCTCGTTGACGAAATGCAGGCTCAGCTTCAGGTGCTGGGAACCGTTCGCGAGTCCCTGGTATCGGATCTGCGCGACACTAATGCATTGCGTGTACGTTACGAACACGAACACAAGCAACAAAAACGCCTGATCCTTATTTCTTTTCTGATTGTGATAAGTCTTGCTGCCGGACTGCTTGTTTACCGTTTCGCGGGAAAAAAGGGAAGGCAATTGCAGGAGTCCGGTGGCACTAACTGAACCTGTGGGGCCTCATAATTGTTATTTTTGCACAAAATTACCGAATGGACTTTCCTCCTTTACATACCTGGATACCCGGAAGCCATCGCCCGCTGGTGATTGCCGGTCCGTGCAGCGCCGAAACCGAAACGCAGGTGCTGCAAACTGCGCATGCTCTTTCCCGGTTACCGGGAGTAAAAGTATTTCGTGCCGGAATCTGGAAACCCAGGACAAGGCCGGGTTTGTTTGAAGGCGTTGGCACGGCAGGACTGGTATGGATGAAGCGGGTGAAAGAGGAAACCGGACTGCTTACCACGGTTGAGGTTGCAAGGCCCGGGCACGTGGAAGAGGCTCTGGCACACGGCATCGACGTATTGTGGATCGGCGCCCGAACGGTGGTAAATCCCTTCTCGATGCAGGAGCTGGCCGAGAGCCTGGCCGGTGTCGATATACCGGTGATGGTAAAAAATCCGGTAAATCCGGATCTCAAACTATGGATGGGCGCCATTGAGCGTCTGCAAAAAAATGGCATCACCCGTCTTGCGGCTATCCATCGCGGATTTTATCAGTCGGAAAAAACGCAATACCGCAATGCTCCGTTATGGGAGATCCCCATTGATCTTATGCGTCAGATGCCGGGACTTCCCATACTGTGTGATCCCAGCCACATCAGCGGAAACCGGACGCTGATACAGCAGGTTTCGCAACAGGCCATGGATCTGGAGATGGACGGTCTGATGGTGGAAACGCATCCCGATCCCGACAAGGCATGGACCGATTCCGTGCAGCAGGTAACACCCGAAACCCTTGGAGAGATCCTGAATCATCTGATCCTGCGTGAGCAGAAAGGAAGCCGCGAATTTGAACGCAACCTGGAAGAGCTAAGGCATGAAATCGACCTGATAGATTATGAAATGATCCGGCTGCTGGCAAAACGTATGAATATTGCCCAAGAGATGGGCCGTTACAAATATGCCCATAACATCACCATACTGCAGCTGCAGCGATGGAAAGAGCTGTTTGCCGACCGTATAAAAAAGGGTAACAAAGCCGGGCTTGACAACCGTTTCCTGGCGGCCCTGCTTCAGCTTGTGCATGAGCAGTCCATACAGATACAGACCAATGTTATGAACCGGGGCGAACAACAGTAGCAGCCCGTCGGCGGAGTAGCAGGTACCGGCCTTTCTGCCCCAGACCTCCCTTATAAAAGCTCAGTTTACGGCAACGTGCTGCCATGCTTACATTTCCATTATCTTTGCACCCGCTAATATCATTGCATGATCGAAATCACCCATATTACGGAGACTGCTGTACTTGTCGGACTTATTACCTTTCGTCAGGATGAGGCGAGGGTTCATGAAACCCTTGACGAGCTGGAATTTCTGTTTGAAACAGCTGGCGGAACGGCCGTAAAACGCTTTATCCAGAAGCTGGAGAAACCCGACACCCGCACATTTGTTGGATCGGGGAAGCTGGAAGAAATTAAAGCGTTCATTACCGTTGAAAAGGTTGGTACCGTTGTTTTTGACGATGAACTAAGTCCATCGCAGCTCCGGAACATTGAAAAGGAGCTGGAGTGCAAGGTGCTAGACCGTACTACGCTGATTCTGGACATTTTTGCCCGGCGGGCGCGCACCGCCACTGCCCGCACTCAGGTTGAGCTGGCTCAGTATCAGTATCTGCTGCCCCGCTTGTCGCGGATGTGGACGCACCTCGAGAAACAGCGCGGAGGTATTGGCATGCGCGGTCCCGGTGAAAAGGAAATAGAAACCGACCGTCGTATTATCCGCGATAAAATCGCCCTGCTGAAAGAGAAACTGAAAGACATCGACAAGCAGAAAATCACCCAGCGTTCCGGACGGGAGCGACTGGTGAGGGTTGCCCTGATCGGCTACACCAATGTGGGCAAATCAACCCTGATGAATCTGCTGAGCAAGTCGGATGTATTTGCCGAAAATAAACTCTTTGCCACCCTTGATACTACGGTTCGCAAAGTGGTGATCGAAAACCTTCCGTTTTTGCTCACCGATACCGTCGGATTTATCCGTAAACTTCCGCACGGGCTGGTGGAATCCTTTAAATCTACTCTGGACGAGGTACGTGAAGCCGACCTCCTGATGCACGTTGTGGACATTTCGCATCCGGGCTTTGAGGATCAGATTGAGGTGGTAAATCAAACCCTTGCTGAAATCAAGGCCGGCGACAAACCTGTGATGATGGTATTCAACAAAGTGGATGCCTATACGTCCGTTGAAAAAGACGAAACCGACCTGAGTCCTTCAACCCGTGAAAACGTTACCCTCGAAGAACTTAAACGCACCTGGATAGCCCGGGTAAACAGTCCTGCCCAATTTATCTCCGCCACCAAAAAACTGCATTTCGAAGAATTCAAAGAGGCACTTTACAAAACCGTTCACGATATACATATTGTCCGGTATCCATACAACAAGCTGTTGTACTGACCAGGAACAGCTTAGCGCGAGAAACCGGGATTCCGTTTTCCGGTTTCACGATTCAATTCCCGGCAATTGATTCGTAACTTTCTGGTGGCTGTACCCGGAAGTCCCATTCCCCGACCTCTATCCCACCCTGAGGAGCATAAACCTATTTTGCTTAATGCAGAAGGTATAAATCATCTGCTGCTCCATAGCAATTTTGCACCAACTCCGTATCAACTCCGTATCAACGACCATTCAAGTCCTATTTTTAACGGACCTGTCATAGCGTAATCACGGAGGAATCATAGAGAGAACCTGTAATAAAACAATCAAATAAACAGGAGAGCATAATGACTAATATCCGGGATCAACTAATATCGGTTTTCGATGTTTAAATTGCAACAGCAGCATTGGGATTCCGGTCATTAACCAAATCCTCTCAGGCTCAGCTTTACTTTTGACCTTATCCTCTACTTCAGACAAATCTCAAACCAATCTCCCCAATTTATACCTTTGCATCCTGAAACAAGCAGTTTATCATGTTAATTATAGGCATAACGGGCACTCTGGGTGCAGGCAAGGGAACCATTGTTGAATATCTGGTGCGGGAACGGGAGTTTGTATCCTTTTCGGTTCGCGGTTTTATCAGCCGCGAGATTGAGAAGCGGGGCATGCCCGTAAACCGCGACAGCATGGTAATCGTGGCCAATGACCTCAGAGCCAGACATTCGTCAAGTTACATTGTCGACTGCCTGTTTGAGGAAGCCAGGCTCACCGGCAAAAACTGCGTGATTGAAAGCATACGGACTCCCGGTGAAATAGAATCGCTCCGGGTAAAGGGTAGTTTCTATCTTTTTGCCGTGGATGCGGATCCGTTTACGAGATATACACGCATTTCTGAAAGAAAGTCGGAAACCGACCGGATCGATTACGAGACCTTTATAGCAAACGAAGAACGGGAAATGACTTCGGAGGATCCCAATCATCAGAATTTGCGCAAGTGCATAGAAATGGCCGATTACGTATTCACCAACGACCAGAGCGTAGCAGATCTGGAAACAAGCGTAGCACTGGTATTGGATCAGATAGGCATGCAGGAAACGCATGAGGAGTTGTACTAAACCGTTTGCAGAAGCCTGCCTATGAAACTCCTTTCCGTATATGCCGTTGCTGTAATTAACCTCTTGCTTACTGTTTACTATTACCTGTTGATTTTCAGGAAGAAAATCAAACCATCCCTGGCAATGTGGGTATTTTTCACCCTTGCAGTAAGTATGAGTTTGTTTACCTACATCAAAGAAGACTCCCACAGTCTTTGGGACAACGTACTGAATACCACCGATCTGTTTTTTGTGAGTGCGGTAGCGCTGTCCATACTGTTATTCGGTGACCGCAGCACGCGTTTCAGCCGGTTCGATTTGTTATGCCTGTCGGTAGTTATTCTTATCGCAGTTTTCTGGCTGATCACGCAAAACCATCTTGTCACCAATCTTCTGGTGCAGGCCATTCTGGTAATTGCCTATTTCCCCGTTATCCACCGCATGATCCGTACGCGGGAGAATCATGAAAGTTACCCGATCTGGGGAGGAATGCTGCTGGCTGCTGTTTTGGCATTATTTTCTGCCAGCGGAGAACTGGCTCTCGTTTATACCCTCAGGGCCGTTATCTGCATTGTATTGCTGATGGCGTTTATGCGTTATACCGATTATCGCAGTAAACGCAGCATGACTGCGGGGGAAAGAACATAAGTGTAATTATTTTGCCAGAAAAAAAACATGCGCGGCACCGGATTTTTCGGTCTGCCGCGCATGAACATTCAATCAGAATAAAATTTACAACTTCACCGGCTTACCGTTGATATCTACCAGCACGGGATCACCCAATCCGGCTTCTTTCAAACGTTCGAGCTGTGTACGGGCATCGCCCACAACAACGTACACCATATTTTCGGGTCGTATATACCGGCTGTAGATCTTTTGAGCTTCTTCAAGGGTGATTTTTTCAGCAATGCGCTCTTCCTTTTTCACATAATCAACCGGAAGTCCAAATGTACTTATCTCCTGAAGCATCCCCATCAGACTGCCGATGGTTTCAAACTTGCCTGCATTGCCCCTGATCATCGCATTGCGGGTAGTTTCCAGATCCGCAGAGCTGTATTCCTTTCCGTGGGTAAATACGGACTGTACGCTGGAACTGGCAACGAAGGGGCCTTCAACCGAGCGGGGCATAATAAACGAATAGGCTCCGTAGGTGTAGCCTTTCTCCAGGCGAAGCACGCTGAAAAGCTTGCTGCCCGAGCCGTCGCCCAGCTTGTAATTGACAAAGGTTGCAGGGAAAAAGTCCGGATCGTTGCGTTTCATCGCAATGGAACCGATCATAATTACCGATTGTTTTGCATCGGGTACATCCACGAAATAAAGCTGAGGCTTCAGGGGAGCAGCAGGTACCTTTATGCTGACCATATCAACCTGCCTGCCTGACCATGCTTTCTCCAGTCCCGTAAACGACTTCAAAGCAGTTTCCTTTTTCATATCTCCGGCAATGTGGATGCTGGCTACGGAAGGTGTAAAATAACGATTGTAATAATCTTTAAGATCGCTGATTGTAATGCTTTCCACCGATTCTACCGTTCCGGTTATGGCCTGACCCATAATGCTGTTTTCGCCATAGATTTTTTTGTAGAACACATTTCCGGCTATGGCATTGGGATTGGCATCTCGCTGCGCAATGGTGCTAAGGGTCGATTGTTTCAGACGTTCAAATTCGGCTTCATCCCAGCGGGGTTCCAGCAGAATTTCCTCCATCAGTTCGCGTACGGCATCGTAATTTCTTACAAGGCAGTTGGCGGTTAGTGTTATAAATTCGGATGAGGCATTAACATTCATGGAAGCCCCGAGCTGTCCGATGGCTTCCTCGAGCTCTTCTGGTGTACGTTTGGCAGTGCCTTCCATCAGCATTTCGGCAACCAGCCGCGCCACTCCGGGTTTTGCCGGATCGTCGAACGTCTGTCCGCCTTTCAACCGGATACTGAACTGAATCAGCGGCAGTTCGTGGCTTTCGATTCCGTAAACGCTCACTCCGTTGCTTAGTTTATGTGTATAGACGTCGGGAGCATTCAGCAGGGGTTTGGGGCCGAGGGGAGGTTCAACGGTACGGTCGAACGTGGTGGGAGTCCGGGGATAATCCTCATCGCCTTCTTCCATTCCTGCAGCCTGTGAACCGGTTTCTTCAATCGATTCCTCTACGATCTCGGCTTTCTGCGAACCGGCAAGGGCCAGTTCAGTTTTACCTTTGGGTACAAAACTGGTTGCAATAAAGTTTGCGTTACGGATGTACTTCTCATACACCCGCATCACATCGTCTTTTGTAACGGCATTCAGCAGGCGTACATCCTCCATCATACGCGAGGGATCTCCACCGAACACGTTGGCCTGTGAGAGCTGGAATGATTTCCCGAGAAGGCTGGAGATGCTGTTGTAAAAAGAAGTTTCGCGCAGGTTTTTGATGCGCTGCAGATCGCTTTCGGTGAACCCGTTCTGTTCAAACTGCCTGAAACCTTCCATAATGGCATCGTATACCTCATTCAGATTCACCGTTTCGAATGCCCTGACGGTGATGTTAAATTTACCTGCCAGCTCAAGGGGGTAATTGTATACCGAAATCCTGGGTGCAAGCTTGCGCTTATCAACGATTTCCTTGTAGAGTGGAGCCTTTTTGCCATCGGCAAGCAGGTCGGCAAGAACTTCGAGGGCATAGGAATCGGGATGATAATTTTCCACCGTTGGGAACACCATGGTGAGTTCCGGAAGACGGGCGAAATTATCTTCGTGTACAAACTTCAGGGTTTGGGTGAGTTTGGCGGGTTCAGGACGAAAAGCTTCCGGCTTTACCCTTGGCTTGAACTCACCAAAATACTTGTTAATAAGGTTTTTAACCTCAACGGCATCAAAATCGCCGGCGACCACCATCGTGGCATTGTTCACGGCATAGTATTTATCGTAGAACTCGCGGACGTCGTCGAGGGTAGCAGCCCGGATGTCGTCCATCGAACCGATAACCTGCCAGGAGTAGGGATGCTTATCGCCGAACAGGCTTTTATCGATCACATAACCGGTATGTCCGTATGGCTGGTTATCGACGCGCTGTCGTTTTTCGTTGATAACGATATCTTTCTCTCTTTCCAGTGCCAGTTGAGTAACGGTATTGATGAGGAAGCCCATGCGGTCGCTTTCCATCCAGAATATTTTTTCGAGGGCATCCCTGGGCACAACTTCATAATAAACGGTGCCGTCGTTCCAGGTACCGCCGTTAAAAGTTCCGCCAAGGTCATCGATTTTGCGGAAGAACTCCCCTTTCCCCACGTTTTCCGAATTCTGGAAGAGCATATGTTCGAAAAAGTGGGCAAATCCGGTTTTTCCGGGTTTCTCCCGGCTTGATCCCACATGGTACAGAATGGCAACTGCCACTATGGGGTCGGAATGATCCTGGTGCAGAACGACTTCAAGGCCATTATCAAGTTTATACTTTTCGAAATCAACGTGAAAACCTCCCTTTTCGCCTTTTTGGGCTAAAGCTTGTGTAGTTCCGCTGATCATCAGGCCTGTGAGAATCGTCATGATTAGAATTTTGAATATTAGTTTCATATAAACAGTAGATTGGTGATTCTGTTAAAGGATATCCGGAATGAATAGGCTTACCAGGCCACATCGGCCCGGCGAACCGGCATGGTCATACACCGGCAGCCACCCCCTCCGCGTGAGAGTTCTGCACCTTCAATGGCTATCACACAACGTTCATAGTCGTTGATATCCACTTTATTGGCAACAACATCCTTTGCCTTCAGTATAGCGAAGCCATTCCGGCTCATCTCTTCCAGCGTATTGGTATTTCGGCTGTATCCCATCACTTTCCCCGGGGCAACGGCAAAGAAATTGGCGCCGCTGTGCCATTGTTCCCGCTCCTGCCATACCACATCATCGGAACCTCCGCAGTTCAGGGTGCGGATCTCCATACCCAGTTGTCTGAGTATGGTGGGAATATTAAGTACTTCCGAAATCCGGACCTTACCGTTTTCGATGGCTATATGAATGGTAAGAAAACGGCTCGAATGCATGATCAGGGGTTCATAAATCATACAAAGGTCCTTGTCGAGGAAGGTAAACACCATGTCGAGGTGTATGAACGACTCCGGCTCGTAGGGCAGTTCCTGAACTATGATGTGCTTTGTTACCTGTTCGGCCTTGTAATGGTCGATAAGGAAGTCGATGGCCCTGGGTGTGGTACGCGAGCCGGTTCCCACCAGCAGAATGTCTTCACGGGCTACCAGAAAGTCTCCGCCTTCAAAACTGAAATCCTTACAGAAATGACTGCTGGTAAGCGGGTTGACGGTACGGTGCGAGAACGCCGGGTGGTTTTCGAAGATGGCTTCCATGATCATCGACTCACGGTGCCGTATTCTGCTTGCCATTTTGCTGATTAGTACCCGCTGCCCGACGGAAATGGAGGCATCGCGGGTAAAAAAGAAATTATGAAGGGGCTCGAGTTCAAACCGCTCCTTGCTCAGAAAGCGGGAGAGGTTATCTCTTTTCAGCTCCACACCTTCAATCAGCGCTTTAGTAAGCTGAGAGGGATCCATCTGCATCAATTCCTCGCGAAGCGACTCCACCCGTTCGTGTTCGATGATTCGGGCAAGCAGATCGTTTTTAACGTTATCGTTTTCCAGTACCTGACAAAGCAGATCGCGAACTTCCCAGGTAGTGGTATAGCGTTGAAGAACACCCCTGAACTGACCGTACTCCTTTCCGGCAACGCTGAGGTTCAGGATATCGCTGTAGAGCGCTTTCTGAACCATATTGGGTGTCATGTTCTCCACCTCACTTCCGGGGGAGTGTATGATAACGCCTTCCAGCTTCCCTATCTCGGAATTTATCCGAATACCTTTTCTATCCATAGCCTTATAGCTTTCGCTTCGAATGACCTGCAAAGGTAATATTGTTTTTGAGTTTCCTGAAGCCTGCCCGTTTCAGTGCCGATTTGCCGAACATCTCTTCAAAAACGGGCTTTTCAAGCTGTTCCCATGTTTCACGCGACCATTCGATCCAGTTTCCTGAAGGTTCAAAATCAGGGATTTGGTGTATCAGTGAAAAACGGTTCCACGGACAAACTTCCTGACAGACATCGCAGCCGAAGATCCAGCCGTCGGTCTGACCTTCAAATTCGCCGGGAATATTGTCCTTCAGTTCGATGGTAAGATAGGATATGCATTTCCCGGCATCCAGTTCCCGGTTGCCGGTGATGGCTCCCGTCGGGCAGGCATCCATACAGCGTGTGCAGTCGCCGCAGTAGTTTCCGCCGAAAGGCATGTCGTATTCAAGTTCGAGATCCGTAATGATTTCTCCGATAAAGAAATACGATCCGTGTCGCCGGGTAATCATCATGGTATTGCGGCCGATCCAGCCCAGTCCGGCATTTACTGCCCAGGCCCGGTCGAGAACGGGTGCCGAGTCGGTAAACACCCTGTAATTTATAGCTCCGGCTTTTTCTTCAATCCTTTGTGCCAGCTGGTAAAGTTTGTCGCGGATAACGAAATGATAATCGGTTCCAAAAGCATAACGGGAGACTTTGTAAGGCGAAGCAAAACCGGTCCGGTTTCCCGGATAGTAGTTCATCAGCACCGATATTACCGATTTTGCATCATCGACCAGCAGGCGGGGGTCGAGCCGTTTATCGAAGTGATTTCCCATATAGCCCATACCGGCATTCCGTCCCTCTTTCAGCCATTTTGTAAGCCGCGGTTCTTCTTCATCGAGTCGCCTGGCGCGGCTGATGCCGCAAAAGGAGAACCCGAGCTGAAGGGCCATTTGCCTGATAAAATCGCTCATTGCGGCTTTGGATGACATTGCGGTAGCTTGCAGATTTGGTTAAAAAAATCCGGATTGTTTCCGTTTGTGTATCTCGGGTCCGTGGTTCTTGCTTAAAAGAGTTCGGACTGTTTTCCGGGTTTAACTTTCCCGAGATGGGAATAAGCCATGGGGGTAACCTCCCTGCCCCGGGGGGTTCGCATCAGGTATCCTTCCTGGATAAGGAAAGGTTCGTACACCTCTTCAATGGTTCCCGAATCTTCACCAACAGCCGTGGCAATGGTCGTAAGTCCGACAGGTCCTCCGCGGAATTTATCGATTATGGTTGAGAGGATACGGTTATCCATTTCATCCAATCCGTTTTTATCAACCTGGAGTGCTGCCAGTGCATACTGTGCAATTTCCAGATCGATGGATCCGTTGCCTTTAATCTGGGCGAAGTCGCGGACTCTGCGCAGAAGAAGATTAGCGATGCGCGGGGTTCCGCGGCTGCGGCGTGCAATCTCGGCGGCAGCATTGTGTGCTATCTCCACCTTAAGAATGTTGCAGCTGCGTTTAACAATACCTTCGAGTGTGGCTGCATCGTAATAGGAAAGCCGTGCATTGATACCGAAACGTGAACGCAGCGGGGCTGTGAGCAATCCCGAGCGGGTAGTGGCTCCAACCAGTGTAAACGGATTGAGGGTAATCTGCACGCTGCGGGCGTTGGGACCGGTCTCGATCATGATATCGATGCGGTAATCTTCCATGGCCGAATACAGGTATTCTTCAACAACCGGACTCAGGCGGTGAATTTCATCGATAAACAAAACATCGTTGGGCTCCAGGTTGGTAAGCAGTCCGGCAAGATCACCGGGCTTATCGAGTACTGGACCTGAGGTGATCCGTATGTTCACGCCGAGTTCGTTGGCAATGATGTGCGACAGCGTTGTTTTACCAAGTCCGGGGGGGCCGTGCAGCAATACGTGATCGAGGGATTCGCCGCGCATACGGGCTGCCTGAACAAAGATACGTAGGTTCTCGACCACACCGGGCTGCCCCGAAAAGTCGGCAAAATCGCCCGGACGCAAGACTTTCTCTATCTCGCGTTCGGCAGGCGTGAGATGATCGGCTTCCGCATCCAGGTTCTTGTTCATAGGCCTATTATTGTGTGTGACAAAGGTAAACAATTATTCACGTAAAGGTAAAACCGCGTCAACAGCCCTTTGAGCCGCGCCGGGAATAAAATAATTTTCCGGCTTCAGCCGGGTGGTTTATTTTAATTCCATACCTTAGCAACTGGTAAAAAAAGTTGGTCATAACGTTTGAATTCCATGAAAGAGATAGTAGTTGCCATCGATTTTTCAAAAGGATCGCTCCATGCGCTCGACTATGCCATTGAATTTGCTAACCATGTAAAAAGCAACATCATGATGGTGTGGGTTGACAGCCATACAAACCAGGATTTTGCATTCTCGGCAGAGGTGAACGAATTCAGGGAAGAGGCGGTAAAAAACATGGATGAAATTCTGAAAGAAAAGAAAGGAAAGCTGAAGCATGGGAAGCTCTCGTACAAACTTCGCAAGGGAAAAGTTTACCAGGAAATAGCCAACCAGGCCAAATACAACGATGCTTCGCTGATTATTGCCGGCACGCACGGCGTAACCGGGTATGAGGAATTCTGGATCGGCAGCAATGCATACCGCATTGTATCGTATGCACCCTGTCCGGTAATTACCGTTCGCTACGATTTCAATATCCAGAGAGATGGAATCAAAACCATTGTGCTGCCTGTTGACAGCACCCTTGATACCAGGCAGAAAGTACCTTTCAGCGTGGAGGTGGCTAAAGCTTTCAATGCCGACATACATATACTGGCACTTTATTCAACCACCATAAAGGCGGTGCAGCGCAAGGTTGACAATTATGCCCGTCAGGTACAGAAGTATATCGGCGATTCCGGTGTAAACCACCAGCTCGAAAGTCTTCAGGCGGATAATATTACAAACGTGGCCATCGAATACGCCCGCCGTGTGGATGCCGATCTGATCGCCATTATGACGGAACAGGAAACTACTGCTTCCAATATCCTGCTGGGACCGTTCGCTCAGCAGATGGTGAATCATTCCCCCTTTCCCGTGCTGAGTATCCAACCAAAGGAAATATATTCGATCTCAACGCGTTAATTGTACATGCGCAGATATTTTCTTCTTTTAATGATACTTCTGGCAGGCATATGTACGCACGCCCAGGAAGGGAGTGTTGAGGTAATTGCCGATGAGCGGATCGATCTTCTGATTGATAAACACCGGTATCTGAACCGTCATCAGAGTACGCTGGAAGGATGGAGAGTTCAGATTTTCTTCGACTCCGGCGCCAATTCCAAACGTCGTGCAACGGAAGCCCAGAAACGTTTCTCGGACCGATACGCTTCAACCAAGGCAAATCTCTC
>JALHHH010000093.1 GCA_022837485.1 Bacteroidales bacterium | reverse complement strand
CAATCGCGTTGGAATCATATCCGCCTGAGGCGGACACGAGTTCAATTCTCGTCCCCGCTACAAAAAAAGAAAGGTTGTCGGTATATGGCGACCTTTTTTCTAAACATTTACTAATTACTGTTTTCTTCTACCAGGAGTACTCATCCACTGCACACGACAATGGAATATGTTGTTTACGTTTTATATTCAATAAGTTACGACAAAATCTATATTGGATATGAGGTGGTCCAATCTCTTTGGATAATGTTAATAACAATAATATTTGTTACGAATAATACTTAAGAATACATCTTAATTTTTCTGCCGGATATCGACTATTTTAAAAACCCTGCTGCCATGCTCAAGATTCAGGGTGATGGTTTCTCCGGCTTTCCTGTTTATCAGTAGGCGGGCAAGAGGAGAAGTAAAAGCAATTTTTCCTTTTTTAAGATTGGCTTCGTCCACACCGACAACCTGAAACTGTTGGTATTGCTTTGTTTCCCCAATCTGTAATGTAACAAAGTTACCGAAACGAACGGTTTCTGGTATGCTCTCTTCCGGTTCAATTACTTGTGCGGATGCAATCCGGGCTTCCAGCATTTGCAGCCTGGTGCTTAAAACCGCTATGGCATTTTGTTTCTCGTGTTCATTACTGGCATTAAGCTGTTTTAGTTCCAACTGCAATGCCTCTTTTTCTTTCAGAAGAGATTCCATACCTGAAGGAGTGACGTAATTGGGCACCCCGTCGGGCAGGTCGGCACGCGGAGGCACAAATGGCGATTCGCGCAAATCGTCTTCGTTGACAAATGCTCTGCTCATCTTTTTTTATGGATAACCGGCCCATCTTCGACAGGCCAGCCCGGCTTACCATTGTTTTAAATAAAATTTTAATTCTTAACAAAAGTAGCAATCCATTTGAAAGAGATGCTGAATAAGCAATTAAAATTTGTTCTGATTAGCGGAAAGGTAGAAGAAAAGGCATTTCAGTACAGATTATGCCGGGTGTTGCGGATTAGGTTCTGGTTTGAATACTTCGTAACGGAACCTTATGTGTTGCCAGAGACGTTGATAATACGTCCGGTTTATGATGATGACATTATTTTGATTAGAACCGGTAATCAGTCGGAGACCAGGCCTGCGTTGTATTTGATTTACATTACCGGAGATCGTTATTGAATTGTATGTATGTTCAGAAAAAAAAAGCCCGGTTTCCCGGACTTTCGCTTAGTTAACTTTTTTCTTGCCCCATTTAATGAGTACAGCCTGAACATCCTTGAATTTTATAGGTTTAGGAAGGTAGTCTACCATGCCGGTTGCAAGGTAGCGCTCGCGATCGCCGGGCATTGCATTTGCGGTAATGGCAATTATTTTTGGCCGCTCAGATTCGGGGTATTTTTCACAGATGGCCTTTGTGGCTTCCATTCCGTTCATAACAGGCATCTGTATGTCCATAAGTATGATGTCGTACTTTTTACGTTCCATCATTTCAAGGACTTTTCGTCCGTTTTCCACAGCGTCGATTTTATAACCCATTTTGCTAAGCAGAGTGATAACCAGGTCCTGATTGGTAATATTGTCTTCTGCAAGAAGAATCCGCATCGGAAGTTTGGCGGCCAGGTTTTTATCGATGTTGTGATCGGCCAGGTTACTCCGGCGGTTGCGTGATTCGGCAATGACCCTTAGTACTTCTTCAAAAAGCTCAGCCAGTTTTATGGGTTTCGAAAGCTGGGCATCAAAAACATCGGTTGGCAATTTGTTGATTTTCCCCAAAGAAGTTAACATAATCAATGGGATATCCCCTTTGAAAGGAAGATTTTTAATTGCTCTGCCAAGCTCAAGTCCATCCATCGAAGGCATTTGCATGTCGATGACTGCCAGGTCGAATGGTTCTTCTTCCTCCTCAATAACTGTCAGTGCTTCCTGCCCGGATTTGGCGGTAAAGGGCACCATTCCCCAGGATTCAAACTGCAAAGTAAAGATGTGCCTGTTGGTTTCATTGTCGTCAACGATCAGAACCCGGCTGTTTTTTAGTTCGGGAATCTGGCCTCTGACATATAATTTTGTTTTACCGATTCCAGAGGTTCTCATTCTGGCAGTAAAGAAAAAAGTCGATCCTTTTCCAACTTCGCTTTCAACCCATATTTTTCCGTCCATCATTTCAACCAAATGCTTGGCAATGGCAAGGCCAAGTCCTGTGCCACCATAACGGCGGGTAGTGGTAGAGTCGGCTTGTGTGAAAGCGTCGAAAAGGATTGGCAGTTTTTCCTTTGGAATTCCTATTCCGCTGTCGCGGACGGAAAACTGCAGGATCTGATATCCGTCTTCATCTCTCATTTTTTCTATGGAGATAAACACTTCGCCCTCTTCGGTAAATTTGATGGCATTATTAATCAGGTTGATCAGAATCTGTCTCAGGCGGGTGATATCGCCGATAAGGAATGGCGAAACATCAGGCTGAATGAGGTAAAGAAGGTCTATACCCCGCTCTATGGCCTTCTGTGCAAACAGATCAAGCGCATCTTCAATGCAGTTTCTCAGTTCAAACGGAGCTTCTTCAAGCGTCATCTTGCCCGATTCAATTTTTGAAAAGTCAAGTATGTCGTTGATGATGGTCATAAGGTTATCGGCACTGACCCTGAGGGTTTCAACGAAATTTTTCTGCTCAACCGTAAGGTTGGTGTCAAGCAGCAGGCTGGTCATACCGATTACTCCGTTCATGGGAGTGCGGATTTCATGGCTCATCATAGCCAGGAAGTCGGATTTCATCCGGTTTTCCCGTTCAGCATCTTCCTTGGCCTGAATCAGATCCTGTTCCTGCTTTTTCAGGTAACCAAGATGTTTCAGTTCGTCTTCGAGTCTCTTGATCTCTTCGCGCAACTGCTGAATAATTTTTAGGGAGTCGGCTTGTAAGGGATTGTTTTCCATGTATTTGAGTTGAAGTGCTACAACCTGGTGCTTTTATGATCCGTTTGCAGAGAACAGAAGCTCTAAGTTAAGGATATTTATTTTTAGTAGTCAAAGTTAACACATCCCGGTCAAAAAAAAAGAAAAGTGTCAGGAGTTTATACCCGAAATTGCCAAATGTAACGGGCATTTCAGTCATAATATTCGTATTCGGGGAAAAAAATGCATTTGTTGCCTTTGCAGATGAAGTCTTTAATGCTGTACAAAGGCAAAAAGCTTTGATTTAATTCAGTAATTTATCCGTCGGGCTTCATTGTCCTATGCTTTCAGCTATGGCCGTTCAGTTTACTGGCAAGATATCTTCCGGAATGAGAGTTTTTTTCCTTAACGAGATCTTCCGGTAATCCTGCAAATACGAGTTTTCCGCCTTCTGCTCCGCCTTCCGGACCAAGGTCAATAACCCAGTCGGCACATTTAATCACATCCAGGTTGTGCTCGATCACGATGATGCTGTGGCCTTTTGCAATAAGTGCATTAAACGAAGCAAGCAGTTTGCTGATGTCGTGGAAATGCAGTCCGGTTGTAGGTTCGTCAAAGATAAACAGTGTTGGAGCTTCGGAGCTGCCTTTGATAAGGAAACTTGCCAGTTTAATACGTTGGGCTTCACCGCCGCTGAGTGTATCGGATGATTGTCCCATTCTTAGGTACCCGAGTCCGGTTTCTGCCAGTGGTCTCAGCTTTTGAAGAATACGGTTTTCGATATTGTTTCCGCGTGCATTTCTCTCAAAAAGTGTAATTGCCTGATCGATGGTGAGATCCAGTATATCCGAGATGCTGTGTCCTTCATAGGTCACTTCAAGAACTTCTTCTTTAAATCGCTTACCCTTACAGTTCTCGCAAGTGAGGTGGATGTCGGCCATAAATTGCATCCCGATTTCAACGACGCCTTCGCCTTCGCACTCTTCACAGCGACCGCCTTCGATGTTAAAGGAGAAATATCCGGGTTTATAGCCCCGGGTTTTAGCCAGGGGCTGGTCGGAAAAGAGTCCTCTTATATCGTCGTAGGCCTTAACGTATGTAGCGGGATTTGAGCGGGATGAGCGGCCGATCGGGTTCTGGTCAACCATCTCTACTTCGCTGATCCGGATGTAGTTTCCTTCCAGCCGGTCGTATAATCCGGTGCGTTCGCCATAGCCTCCGTACATTTTTTTTAGTACGGGATACAAAACCCGTTTTACAAGGGATGTCTTTCCCGAACCACTCACTCCGGTAACTGCAACGAGCACATTCAGCGGGAATTGAACATCAATCCCCTGAAGATTGTTTTCGCGCACTCCGAAAAGCTGTATGCTGTCGCGCCATTTCCGTCTTACACCTGGAACAGGAATTGCCAGTTTATTGGTAAGATATTGAGCTGTAAGGCTGTCCTTAGCTTCAGCCAGTTGCCCGAAATTCCCTTCGAACATAATGCGACCTCCATTTTCTCCGGCTTCAGGGCCTATATCAATAATATGGTCGGCAGCGCGAATGATTTCTTCGTCGTGCTCAACCACGATAACTGAATTGCCAAGTTTATTGAGTTCCCTCAGTACCCTGAGCAAGCGATGAGTGTCGCGGGAATGAAGTCCGATGCTGGGTTCGTCGAGAATGTACATGGATCCTACCAGGCTGCTGCCCAAAGAAGTAGCTAAATTTATGCGCTGCGACTCGCCTCCCGAGAGGGTTGATGAAAGTCGATTTAGCGTAAGATAACCCAAACCTACATCGTCGAGAAATCTCAGACGGTTAGTAATTTCCAGGATCAGGCGGGCTGAAACACTGCGTTCAAAATCCGGCAATTCCAGTTTTGAGAAGAAATCGAGGGCACCTGAAACGGGCATCAAAACAATTTCACTGATACTTTTGCCCTGAACTTTTACGTAATTGGCGTCGCTTCGGAGGCGGGTTCCGCTGCAGTCGGGACAAATTGTTTTTCCGCGGTAACGCGAAAGCAGAACCCGGTACTGAATTTTGTACGTCTGTTGCTCAACAAACCGGAAGAAAGCATTAAGTCCCTGAAAGTGCTTATTTCCTTCCCACACCATTCTGCGTTGAGCCGGAGTAAGTTCATACCATGGTTTATGTACCGGGAAGTCGAATTTATAAGCGTTTTTAACCAGTTCATCTTTCCATTCGCTAAGTTTTTCACCTTTCCAGCAAGCGATAGCATCCTCATACACGGAGAGACTTTTATTTGGAATAACGAGATCTTCGTCGATTCCGATGATACTTCCGAATCCCTCGCAGGTTTTACAGGCTCCGTATGGATTGTTAAAGCTGAACAGGTTTGTGCCGGGTTCTTCAAATATTATTCCGTCGGCTTCAAAACGGCTGGAAAAAACTTCCTTACGGATGATTCCGTTTAAGTCCAATTCGCAAATGCATTCGCCGTTACCTTCGTAATAAGCGGTTTGCACCGAATCGGCGAGACGTTGCTTCAGGTCATCATCTTCTTTATGAATGGATACCCTGTCGACAACAAGGCTGAATTCAAGGGATGAGTCGGGTGTGTTTGAGAGTACTTCTTCTATTCGCGCATACGTTCCATTGAATTTTACCCTGCTGAAACCCTGCTGAAGAAGGATTCCCAGCTGTGTCTCTATAGAGCGGTTGTGTTTGAGAACCAGTGGACAAAGTACGCTCACCCGGGTATCTTCGGGTTGCGACAAAAGAAAATCGCATACGTCGGTTACCGTATCGCGCTTTACAAGTTTTCCCGAAACGGGTGAATAGGTTTTGCCAATACGGGCAAACAGCAACTTGACGTATTCGTAGATTTCTGTTGATGTACCAACGGTAGAACGCGGGTTTCTGGAATTAACCTTTTGTTCTATGGCTATTGCGGGGGCGATCCCTTTGATGTACTCAACTTCCGGCTTGCTCATACGTCCCAGGAACTGCCGGGCGTAAGCGCTTAGGCTTTCCACGTAACGACGCTGACCTTCAGCATACAGAGTGTCGAAGGCAAGAGAAGATTTACCTGATCCTGAAAGGCCGGTAATCACAACAAAGCGGTTGCGTGGAATCGCAAGAGAGATGTCTTTTAGATTATGAACTTTCGCCCCTTTTATTATGATGTGTGTATCAGGGGTAATGGAGGTTTGATTGACAGAATTCATAGAATAGTTGGCACTTCAGACAGCAAAATTAGATAAAAATCGTGCGGGGACTTGATTTTATAATTTCATTTAGTGTATATTTGTGCTTCCTAAGGGCAACAACCCGCTGGCTGTTCATTTTTTTTCACCAAAATATACAGGAGGAACTTATCGGATAAACATTTACGCTTTCATTTACTAACATAAGGAGGCGTTATGTATGCCCAGTCAATTAGCGATAAAGAGCTGATTAACAGGTATTTGTCTGGTAATGAATCTTGTCTGGAACAGCTTATTCACCGTCATAAGACAAAGGTTTATTCGTATATCATCATGGTTGTTAAAGATAAACAACATGCAGATGATATTTTCCAGGATACCTTTATCAAGGTCATTAATACATTAAAATCAGGAAGTTACAAGGAGGAGGGTAAGTTTATTCAGTGGGTAATGCGAATTGCGCACAATCTTGTAATAGATCATTTCCGAAAGATCCGGAGAATACCTATGGTCGACAGCCAGAACGATGAGTATAACATCCTCGATAATATCAAGGTTTACGATGAGTCGGTGGAGGAACGCATGATAACCGAACAGATTCATCAGGATGTTCGGGCTCTCATCGATTTTTTACCGCCTGAGCAGCGCGATGTTTTAATTATGCGGCATTATGCCGACATGAGTTTTAAGGATATTGCGGAGCAAACCGAGGTGAGCATCAATA
>JALHHH010000015.1:18219-58353 GCA_022837485.1 Bacteroidales bacterium | reverse complement strand
ACTTCCAGTCTGGTTGGAAAGTTTGGTTTTCCATACAGATCGGCTTATTCTGCGTCCAAGCATGCACTTCACGGATATTTTGAAAGTCTTAGGATTGAAAACAGCCAGCACAACATCCGTGTGAGCATTTTAATTCCAGGAAGGATTCAAACCAATATTTCACGTTTTGCATTAGACAGAGAGGGGAAGGAGTACGGGAAAATGGATCCCGGGCAGGCAAATGGCATTACCGCAGCCAGAGCTGCCCGTCAGATACGTATAGGACTTCAGCGCGAAAAACGCGAAATAAGGGTTGGCGGCAGAGAGCTCCTGATGCTGGATATCAGGCGATTTTTTCCGGGTTTGCATTACTGGTTGTCAAACAAAATAAAGCCTGTTTAAGCGCCCTTATAATTGTAATAATTGCGGATATGCCAAAACAAATAAACGGAATACAACAGCTGGGGGTTGGGGTAACCGACATCAGGGAAGCTTTTGACTGGTACCGGAGATATTTCGGTATGGATATAAAAATGTTTGAAGAGGCCGCAATGGCTGAACTGATGCTTCCGCATACAGCCGGAGAGCCGCGGTCGCGCCATGCCATCCTTGCATTGAATATGCAGGGCGGAGGCGGATTTGAAATCTGGCAGCATACAGGTAAAGAGCCCACTCCCTCCCGTTTTGAGATATTGCCCGGCGACCTGGGGATCTTTGCCGGAAAGCTTAAATCGGACAATGTCGGATTTACGTATGAAAAATTCCGGGGACAGGGACTGAATGTACTTACTCCTGTAAGTGAAGATCCTGCCGGTAATGAGCATTTTTACCTCAGGGATTTATACGGAAACATCTGGGAAGTTTGTTACGAATCGTTTGTTTACAGCCGGAAAAATCTGGTAAACGGAGGCGTTTACGGAGCATCCGTTGGTGTGAGGGACGTGGCAGAAAGCCTTCCCGTTTATCAGAAAATTCTCGGGTACGACCGGATAGTGTACGACGAGACCGGTGTATTCGGCGACATGAAGGGACTTGGCGGGGGAGAACAACGGTATCGCAGGGTGTTATTGCGGCACAGTGCTGCATATAACGGAGCCTTCAGCCCTATGTTCGGACCGAGTTGCATAGAGCTTTATCAGGCCATGGACCGCACACCCCGCAACATCTTCGAAGACCGCCTATGGGGCGATCCCGGTTTTATTCATCTCTGCTACGACATCAATGGAATGGACGAACTTCGCGATGAGGTGAAAAGTGCCGGTTTTCCGTTTACGGTTGACAGCGCACGTGATATGGATACCTTTGATATGGGTGAGGCGGCAGGCAGCTTCAGCTACATTCAGGCTCCCGAAGGAACCCTGATAGAATTTGTGGAAACCCACAAAATTCCTTTGATTAAAAAGCTTGGATGGTCACTCGACCTTACCAAACGCAAGCCGGGGCCGCTTCCGGGATGGATGTTCAGGTTGTTTGGGCTGATGCGTGTAAAATAGTCTGCCTTTTCATGTGCGATTGCCACTGCCGGCAGATCTGCTGACAGGGCTACCAATAATTGTAATTTAGTATTTATACAGTTCAGAAATGCATGCAACCGGCAGGGGCCGTGTGCTGAAAATTCATTATAAATACATTCATTTCATAAGGCAATAATCCAGTTTAATTTCAGAGGATTGTCCGTGAAAGAAGAACTTAAAGTCCCTGACCTATCTTAAATTATGTTCAATATGGTATTCTTTTACTGAACTGAGTATGAAAATGAACAAATAACGGTTTTCAGCACATACGATTTGATTTCTGCACACAGGCGGGCCGCTTGACCATTGAAGCTGAGATTCCGGATGGAGAAATCAACGAACGCCTCGCAGCAGTGACTTTTGCTCTGCGGGAAATAAATAAATACCGGGGTGGGTTTACACCAGATGTTCCTGCCCCGGATATTTGCTTTTAATCCTGAAGTGTATTTCTTAATTATCGCAAGGTTTCAGCCGATAAACGGCACAATCGTGGCTTTGCAGGGTGCCTGAGACTTGTGGTGCAATTCCTTCACTGGTTTTCCGATTTATATTCCGGATATGGCAGGAGTCGGCCAGTCCAAGATCTTTTCTCAGGTTTAGCTGATAGGAAGTTTCTTTGCTTCCTCTGTTAAATATACATACGGCTATTTCATTTTCCTGCAAATTCCGGATAAGTACCTGAATTTCGCCGGAGCGATAAACGGTTTTTCCGGCCATTCCCAGTGAATCCATCGCTATAGCCAGAATATCCTTATCCAGAAGTATTTCTGCAGTGGCGGGGTCGAGCTTGCGTATGTCGGCGTTAACGATCAGTGGTGCAGCCATCATAGCCCACAGCACAAACTGAGTGCGGTACTCGGTTAAAGTACATCCGCTATAGGCTCCGTTTGCAGAGGAGGATTTTCCTTTTCCATATAATCCTGCCATTAGCATGTCCGGATCGTTCCATCCGCCCGGACCTCCATACTGTGCCAATGGTTCATTCAGATCAAAAATATCGATTGTTCCCATGAAAAACTTATCTCCGGTTTCCCAGGTGTCGCGTGAATCGTAGGTCGTTCGCCAGAGGTGTCCGCCGGCAGCTTTGGCCCACAGCCAGGGCTGGCGCTGACCCCATTCGCATATTGCATAAACGATTGGTCTTCCGGTTTTCTGCAGCGCTTCGCCCATCCTGCTGTACCGTTCAAAAGCAGTAACACGGTCGGTGGGTGCGTTGCAGTAGTCATACTTCAGATAATCAATACCCCAGGATGCGAACGTTGAAGCATCAAGCTCTTCAAAATGAAGGCTCCCCGTAACGCCTCCGCATGTCAGGTCCGCAGCATTGGAGTAGATGCCCAGCATCAGTCCCCTTTCATGTACGTAATCGGCCAGGGCTTTTATTCCTCCCGGAAATCTTTGCGGGTCAGGGAACAATTGGTTTTTTCTGTCGCGACCGCCAACCCAGTGATCGTCAATTATAATATAGGAATACCCTGCATCGCGCATGCCGCTGATAACCATTGCGTCGGCAATTTCTTTTATAATGGATTCGCTTATTTCGTCCTCAAACAAATTCCAGCTGTTCCATCCCATGGGCGGTGTTGATGCAATTTGCGTTGGCTGTGCGCTTAAAATATTGACTATCAATACCAGAATCAGGGTCAGGGTTGAATAATGTTTCATAGTTCCTGATAATTATTGCTTTTCGATCGGTTCTAATCAAATTTCGTTTAAAAGTAGTGTTTTTCAGGAAAGCCACAGAATTATTTATTGATCTGCGGTCATGGATTTTCGACTTAAATTTCCCGTTACCGGTTGTTCAAATTAGTCTAAATTTGTAGTGTATCCGCAGAAGAGAAAAGAAATCAAATACTCCGCATCAATGACTAAAGCCGAACGTTTCAAATCGGTAATTTCCTGGTTTGAAGAGAATATGCCTGTTGCCGAAACGGAATTGCATTACCAAAATCCTTACGAATTAATTGTAGCCGTGATTCTTTCGGCTCAATGCACCGATAAACGGGTGAATATAATCACCCCGCCTTTTTTTCGCCGGTTTCCCGATGCCCAATCTCTGGCAGCTGCTGAAGTTGAAGATATTTTTGAGCTGATCCGTTCGTGTTCTTATCCCAACAACAAGGCAAAACACCTTGCGGGTATGGCTCGCATGCTCGTGAATGACTTTGGCGGGATTGTGCCCGGAGATGTCGGGATGCTGCAACGGTTGCCGGGGGTAGGGCGAAAGACGGCCAATGTAATCGCATCGGTTGCATTTGATCTGCCCGCTCTGGCTGTTGACACGCATGTACACCGGGTTTCGGCACGTATTGGTCTGACGTTCCGTGCCAAAAATCCGCTTGAAACGGAAAGACAGCTGGTTAAGTTCATTCCTGAATCAAAGCTTGCAATTGCTCATCACTGGCTTATTTTGCACGGCCGGTATGTATGCCTTGCAAGGAAACCCGGGTGTTCGGAATGCGGGATACGGCACCTATGCAAATATTTTGCTGCGCAGAGCAGAAAAGCCGGTGATAAAGGACGTTAGAAATTCGCGGTCAACGGTTTAGTCGTCGCGTTTTGTCTCTTTAAGAATAACGTCGTGTGCTCCGCCCTCGATGATACTGGTGGATGATACCATGGTAATCCGGGCATTCTCTTTGAGTTCATTCAGCGAAAGCGCTCCGCAGCTGCACATAGTCGATTTTATTTTCCCCAGTGTAACATCCAGATTGTCTTTGAGCTTTCCGGCATAGGGTACAAAGCTGTCAACGCCTTCCTCGAACTTAAGATTGGATTGACCTCCCATGTCGTAACGCTGCCAGTTTCTTGCCCTGTTTGAGCCTTCGCCCCAGTATTCTTTAACGTAATTGCCGTTTACCAGCAATTTTTTGGTCGGACTTTCGTCGAAACGGGCAAAATATCTGCCCATCATCAGAAAGTCGGCTCCCATGGCCAGGGCCAGCACCATATGATAATCCTGAACGATGCCTCCGTCGGAGCATATCGGGATGTAGACTCCGGTGCGCTCATAATATTCGTCACGGGCGGCGGCCACTTCGATAAGTGATGTGGCCTGTCCTCGTCCGATTCCTTTTTGTTCGCGGGTGATGCAGATGGAGCCCCCGCCAATGCCAACTTTGATGAAATCCGCACCGGCATCGGCCAGGTAGTAAAATCCGTCTTTGTCAACAATGTTACCTGCACCGATTTTTACGGAATCTCCGTATTTTTCCCTGACAAAAGCAATGGTTTCTTTTTGCCATTCCGAGAAGCCGTCGGAAGAGTCTATGCAAAGGACATCCGCTCCGGCTTCTACCAGCCTTGGGATACGTTCCGTATAATCACGGGTGTTGATCCCGGCGCCGGTCAGCAAACGTTTGTGGTCATCCACAAGCTCGTTGGGATTGTCGAGATGGTTGTCGTAGTCTTTCCGGAAAACAAAATACCGCATGCGCTGATTTTCATCGATTACAGGCAGTGTATTGATTTTATGATCCCAAATGATGTCGTTGGCTTCGTCGAGGGTAATTCCGATTTTTCCCGTTATCAATTTGGAGAATGGCGTCATCAGGTCTTTCACTTTTTTGTCGGGGCTTTCACGGCCCGGACGGTAGTCCCTGCTGGTAACCATGCCCAGCAGTATGCCGGTGGAAGTGCCGTCGTGGGTAACGGCAATGGTAGAAAATCCGGTCTTTACCTTAAGCTCAAAGATGTCTTTAAGAGTATGATCCGGGGTTAAATTGGCATCGCTAACAACAAAGCCTGCCTTAAATTTCTTCACTTTCCGGACCATCTCTGCCTGCTCTTCAATGGGTTGAGAGCCAAAGATAAAGGATAGACCTCCGTTTCTAGCCAGGGCAATGGCCATGTTTGAATCGGAAACCGACTGCATGATGGCTGAAACGAAAGGAATGTTTAGGCTGAGTTCAGGCTTTTCGCCTTTTTTAAATTTTACGAGCGGCGCTTTCAGGTTAATTTTTCCCGGGGTGCAGTCCTTTCCGGTAAGACCCGGAATCAGCAAATATTCATTGAATGTCCGTGAAATATCGTTGATTATTTGTGCCATCGCTTTTGGGTTAAGAACACCGCAAAGATAGGCATTATGCGGTTTAAATAAATGATGCCGCCCGTTTTCAAAGTTTTAAGTCCTGAATTTACTTATAATTCATTATTGTGAACAGCTACTAAGAAAATATCTTCGCAGGGGTAACAGATCATGGCACAGCAGGCCTATTCGGATCCAATTCAAACATTTATTTAAAAAGGAATTGAACCTTAATGCCGGACTTGAGTTTAAATTTGCACGTAAATCTTTAAACAAAATCGTCATGAGTCATTTAAAAGCCGGAGATAAAGCTCCGTTGTTCAGTGGTATCGATCAGTCGGGAAACAGGGTTGAACTTGCTTCCTTTAAAGGTTATAAGGTTGTGCTGTATTTTTATCCGAAAGACAACACTCCGGGATGTACGGCTGAAGCCTGCAGTTTGCGTGACAACTACGACCGGATGCTGTCGCACGGCTACAAAGTGGTGGGTGTAAGTCCCGACAGCGAGGCATCACACCGTAAGTTTGCCGATAAATTTGAGTTGCCCTTCCCGCTGATTGCCGATACCGAAAAGAAAATTCTGAACGATTATGGTGTCTGGGGGCGCAAGAAGTTTATGGGACGCGAATACGACGGCGTAATCCGTACAACCTTTATTATTGATGATCAGGGTGTTATTGAAGAAATAATTGAAAAGGTGGACACAAAGAACCATGCTTCTCAGGTTTTAAAGGACTAATAGGCTTCACGAAAAGGGTGCAAAATGGTGAATAAAAAAAATCACGGCATTTTTACGGTCTGTGAAGTTTGATTACCTTTGAGCATTATTAATCAATCCATCTAATTAATCCTGTAACACCTTATCAAAATGAGTAAAGACCAGAAGGAAGCCAACCTCGAAAAACTAAAAGCACTACAGCTTACACTCGACAAAATCGAAAAGTCTTACGGAAAGGGTACCATAATGAAATTAGGCGATGCTCCCGTTGAGGAGATGCCAAGTATTTCGACAGGATCCATATCTCTTGATGCCGCATTGGGTGTCAACGGACTTCCCAAGGGAAGGGTCGTGGAGATCTACGGGCCGGAATCATCGGGAAAGACAACCCTGGCTCTTCACGCCGTTGCCGAATGTCAGCGTCAGGGAGGCATCGCAGCATTTATCGATGCTGAGCATGCATTTGACCGTTATTATGCCGGCAAGCTGGGTGTTAACATCGACGATCTCCTTGTATCCCAGCCCGATAACGGAGAGCAGGCGCTTGAAATTACCGAAAACCTGATTCGTTCGGGTGCCATTGATATTATTGTTATTGACTCGGTTGCCGCACTTACACCCAGAAGTGAAATTGAAGGCGAGATGGGAGATTCAAAGGTAGGTCTGCAGGCCAGGCTTATGTCGCAGGCACTTCGTAAGCTTACCTCTACCATCAGCAAAACCGGTTGCTGCTGTATCTTTATCAACCAGCTCCGCGAAAAGATCGGGGTGATGTTTGGCAATCCCGAAACCACAACCGGTGGTAATGCTCTCAAGTTTTATGCATCCATCAGGCTTGATATCCGAAGGGTTACACAGATTAAAGACAACGAATCTGCTGTCGGTAACAGAGTCAGGGTTAAAGTTGTTAAAAACAAAGTAGCACCGCCGTTCCGCCAGGCCGAGTTTGATATCATTTTTGGTGAAGGAATCTCAAAAGCCGGGGAAATTGTTGACCTTGGCGTGGATAATAACATCATCAAAAAGAGTGGTTCATGGTTTAGCTATGGAGAAACCAAGCTCGGCCAGGGCCGTGATGCCGTTAAGAAGCTTCTGATTGATAATCCTGAGCTCTCCGATGAACTTGAAACACTGGTTCGAGAAGCACTGAACAAAACAGACAGATAATTAAAAACGCTTATTTCTTAATCTACAGCCCTGCGGCCTCCCCGTAAGGGCTGTTTTTTTTACCTTTGCTGATAAATACAAACGATAACCTATGGCCAGAACTACCGCCGGACGCATCCTGCTTCTTCCAATAATAGCCGTTGTCCTGATTCTGATAATGATTTCATGCGGTGAGAATCGTAAATCTTCCAAAGTAACCGCTGTGGAAGCCACCGATACCATTGCCGATGAACTCGCACGTCTGAATGCTCTTGTTGAAGCTAATCCTTCGGGCATACCGGCTTATCTGGAACGGGCACGCTTTTTTGCCCGCAGCGGCATGGAAAATGAAGCCCTTCAGGATGTTAACAAAGCACTTTCGCTCAACGAAAACGATCCGGAAGTATACGCCGGACTGTCGGATGTATATATGTATACCGGCAAAATGCAGCGCTCCCTCGATGCTCTCAAAAAAGCCGTTGAGTTGAATCCGAAGGCAGGGAAATACGATGTGATGATGGCTCGGCTGTATCTTACCATGAGCGATTATAAGCAAACATTCAATGCATTGCGTGAAGGTTTGCGCAAAGATCCCGATAATGCCGAAGCCTTTTTTATCAGTGGACTTGCCAATGAGGAAATGGGCGATACCCTGAAGGCCATCGACAGCTATCAGATGGCAGTTGCTAAGAATCAGGATCATTACGATGCGCTGAAACAGCTCGGTATTCTTATGTCGATCCGTAAAAACCGGCTTGCAATCGACTATCTGAGAAATGCAGCCCGCGTTAAACCCGGCAGTCCTGACCCTCTGTATATCCTCGGGATGTTTTACCAGGATAACGAAGATCCCGACAAGGCTTTGGCCGTTTATGAAGAGATACTCATGGTTGACCCATCATTCACGTTTGCACACTACAACAAGGGATACGTATTCCTGGTCTTTAAAGAGATGTATCCGGAAGCAGTTGAAGCTTTCAGTAAAGCAATTGAACTTGATCCCGATTATGCCGATGCGTGGTACAACCGTGGATATGCGCATGAACTTATGGGGAATGTTTCTTCCGCCAGAAGCGATTATGAACGCGTTTTGCGGATGAAAACCAACGACGATAAAGCGATCCGGGGATTAAACAGGCTCGATCAGCTGTAAGGTATGGCGATTGCCGGCATGTTACAGATACCATACGGATTGACCGGAAAATGCTCCCCGGGACACTATGAGATTCTTGAATAAGTAATTGTAAAACCCGGATCATCGAACACCGAAGTCCTTTATACCGGCCTTCGCTAAACGTTATTCAGCAAGCATTTCAGTCCGGAGTTCCCTGAGATCAGTAGCCATGATTTCGGTCGATTTATGGATCTCCCGGATTTTTAAAAGCATAGCTTCTTTGTCAAGGCCTTCTCCACCGGATTCTACTAAAGCAGTGGCGGTTAGCTCAAGCTCTTTTGCCTGCTGGTAAAGCTCTGAAACATTAAAGTTTGATACTACCCCTTTAATGTTGTGCGCAGTAAACCTGATCCCGGGAAGATCCCCGTCTGCAAGATTCTGCTCAAGCTTCTGAAGCTTTGTTTCATATTCACTAAGGAATATGTCAATAATTTCAATAATTACCTCTTTGTCAAGAAAGTGGTAGGTTTCGCGGAAGGCTTGTTTGTCCAGCATAAAAATTCAGGCACAAGATGTAATGATTACTTCTTTCTGGAAAAATCCGCAGACAATCTTTTATATCAATGCAACAAAAAGCTTTGTCTTCAGACAATTGGTACTACAAAATTAAGTAAAATCAGTAAGAACCGCTTAAAATCCGGTATCATATTCAGTCAAATCCCGCAGTTGCTGTGGTAGAAATATTAATGCGTTGTTTAACAATGATATATGATTATATGCTTCTGCCTTATCCGAAAGCAATCCCCAAAAGGTAGTTTAAATGCAGGTATTTTTTTGAACCTTTTAAAAAATGAACATTTTGTATTTCTTATTGGTATAATCGGATAGGGATTGCCGATAAGATCGGCTGCAGGCCTTGAGGGATCGCCTTGCGGATTGGTTTTACGATGGTACTTCAACAAGCCCGGAATAATTGGATGTCCGGTGTGCTGTTTTATTAACTGTATGCACGGCCAGTTTTGAGTTATCGAATAAAAATCAGCAGTATCATTTGAAATGTGATCAGCCCGATTAATGCAATTATCATCGATTTTATTAGGCTGAATTTAAGAGCAATTTTTATCCCAATGGAAAACAATGCCAGGAACCAGATGAAATAAACCGAATAAAGGGTAAGTAACAATCCGCGCCAAAAGGTGGGTTGGTTCAGTAGTTTTTCGTATTCACCCATATTAATTATGCCCGCAACACTCAGGGCGGCATCCGTTAAATCATGTAATAAGGAACTCCAGGTTGCCGTTCCAATGCCAAAACCAATAATAGCCAGAATATTATCAAAATGACTTTTTCCATCCATTAACCGTGACAGAAGGTAAACCGTGCCGGCTGCCCCAATCCAGCTCAAATAATATCCCGGAAAAGTCAGGAAAATATCATACTTGAAATAATCTTCAACAGGCAGGGCTAACCAGGGTTTGAAGGTGGACGGAGAACCTCCGGCATAGTACGCCATAAGATAAAAGATCGTGTATCCTGTGGCTGGAATCAATAAGGAATAAAAGCCAAATTCCAGTTTTTTTTCACTTTCAAAAACAGATTTGAACGTACTCTGTGGCTTGTAAAACATGCCAAAGTACAACGATAAAAAACCATGTTTCATGAGGCCGGCTGTTTGTGTGACCTGTTATTCCGGAAAACGCAGTCCATCTACGACTCAAACTGCGTTTAACAACATATCATTCAAAGATACTTCTTTAAATCCGGGGATAGCATATGCCGTGAAAAAATCCGGCAGGATTATTGCTCCGTTTGCATTTTATTGGAAGACAGCTCTTTCCTGCGTTTGTTCTCTTCAATTTCTTTCTTCAGGTCAAGCAGTTCACAGCCCGAACAGTCGCTGGAACAACCGGAACAGCCCTTAAGAGGATTGGTGAATTTACGGTAAAGTTTTACTGCAGCAACGGAGGCAGCGGCAACAACAATCAGCGTGGTTATAATTTCCTGAGTACTCATCATAATAAACTTAAACAGCAGGATTTGTTAAAAGTTGGCTAAAGGGTGGAAAAAAGCGGGCAACCGTTTCAAAAATTATATAACCGCATACAAGCGCCATCAGAATTGTCCAGATAGAGGCATTTATACGCGATTGTTTTGCAAGGATGGTAATATCGCCTGCTTTGGATGGATGCATAAGTCCCTGCCAAATAATTATCAGTGTTGAAATCACCGTTTCGGCAAATGCGATAAGGCTGACAACGAGGAAAAAGGTCCGGTTGGTTTCCTGAAGGTCTGATTTCAATAAAAATACAACGATTCCGGAAAAAATGATCAGCCATGTTATGCCGTATGCATTTCTTACAAACAAGACCAGATTGGATAATGCAAGCGATAAAAGTGCAAACAATCCGATACGAATGTGCCCCGTTACAGCCATCCAAACAAGCGTAGCACTTCCGGCTGCAGCGAATGGATATCCGGCAAATGAAACCAGCAGTGCACCCCGCTTTGAAGTCATACGTGTATGGGCGGAACCAGAGGTATCGCTGTTTAGTGAAACGCTGAGAACTTCACCGCTAAGAAGCAAAGCCGCAAGTGCATGTCCGGTTTCATGAAGCAAGGTATTAACTGACCGGAAAAAGACTCCTAATACCGGGATTCGGGTAAGGATAATGGCCACGGTCAGACAGATATAAAACAGTTGAACCGGTGTTAGTTCAGACATATTTCCTGCTAAAAATCACAAAATAAGGCTGCCGATCTGAAACACTGCCAGAGATGCCAGGTATGCCAGTCCGGTAGTATAAACAACGATAAACGCGGCCCAGCGCCAGTCGCCCGATTCTTTCCGGATAGCAGCCACCACGGCAACGCATGGGAAATAGATCAGAATGAAGAGCATGAAACTGAAGGCGACCAGAGGGGTAAATACTTTTTGTCCCATCCGGGGTCCGTCATGGTACGTTTGCTGCTGTATTTTTGTAATAAGTGATGCGGAGTTTTCGTCGGAATTTTCGCCTGCCTGATACAAAACGCCTAGGGTTCCAACGGTAATTTCCTTTGCTGCAACGCCTGTCAGCAACGCAACGCTCATCTTCCAGTCAAAGCCCAGCGGTCGCATAACCGGCTCAATGAAATGTCCGAGCCTGCCTATATAAGAGTTGAGCTGCCGATGGCTTTCTTTTTCGTGCTGGATCTGCTCAATTTCATCTTCCTGCTGACTTAGCATTTGTTCAATCAGCTCCGGACCGGTCTGAGTCTGCAGGATTTGTCTTGAATATTGATCGTTTATCGTGGCAATTCTTGAGTCGAAGCGGTGATCTTCGCTGGTTTCCCTGGGGAAGTAGCCAAGCGCCCAGATAATTATTGAGGCAATGAGAATAACCCCTCCGATTTTACGCAGATACTGTTCGGCCCTGTTCCACATGTGTTTGAGAATGGTCCGGATGGTTGGGGTCCGGTAAGGCGGAAGTTCCATCACAAAAGGTACATCGGGTTGTTTGAAGATGGCTTTTTTGAAGAGCAGGGCCGAACCAATTGCCAGGAGAACGCCAATCCCATACATGGCGAACAGAATGGTACCCTGGTAACTTGAGAAGAAAGCGCTGATAAACAGTATATATACCGGAAGACGGGCACTGCACGACATAAAAGGATTGATCAGCATGGTTATCAGCCGGTCGCGGCGGCTTTCGATGATGCGGGTTGAAAGTATCGCCGGTACGTTGCATCCAAAGCCCATCAACAAAGGTATAAACGACTTTCCGTGAAGACCTATCCGATGCATCAGCTTATCCATGATAAAGACGGCTCTGGCCATGTAGCCCGTATCTTCCATCAGAGATATAAAAAGGTAAAGCAGCAGGATGTTGGGGAGAAAGATGATAACGCCTCCCACTCCGCCTATAATACCCTGTATAAGAAGGTCTTTTAACATTCCGTCGCTGAGGGTTCTTTCAAGAATTTCAGATGTGTATTCAACCAGGCGTTCAATCCATTCCATGGGATAGTTGCCAAGTTTAAAAGTACCGTAGAAGGTAAGCCACATCAGGAAAATAAAGATGGGTATTCCCCAGACCTTGTGCGTGATAATGGTGTCGATTACCTCACTTTTTCTGCGTTGTACGACGGGATTCGGGATGAAGGTTTCATGCAGGGCTCCGGCAATGAATCCGTATTTGGCATCAGCAATCAGACTCTCGGTATCCTGCCTCTGTTCCGTTTCAATGCGGGTAATCTGGGCGTCCACTTCGGCTATGATTTCCCTGAAATTTTCAAGGGATTCAATCATTACTTCGGTAGCCCTGTCTTTTTCGATGAGTTTGATGGCAAGGAAACGGGCCGATACCTTATCCAGAAGGCTCAGATTGCCCGGTAGTCGGAGTAATTCGCGAATTTTTGCGATGCCCGGTTCGATAATGCGCCCGTAGTTAATATGAATATGACGGCGGGTTGGATCCTGGTCTTCATAAACATCAATTATTTTTTGAAGCATTTCATCGATGCCTTTTCCTCTGCTTCCAATAGTTGTTACGAAAGGAACACCCAAAAGCTTTCCCAACTGCACGTGATCAAGTGTGTTGCCGCTTCGCTCCACTTCGTCAAACATGTTCAGAACCCCAACCATCCGTACGTCCATATCGATGAGCTGCGTGGTAAGGTACAGGTTTCGTTCAAGGTTGGAGGTGTCGATTATATTGACTACAACATCGGGAGACGAATCGATGATATGATCCCTGACAAACAGTTCTTCAGGACTGTATGCGCTTATCGAATAAGTGCCGGGAAGATCGGTAACGACGAAAGTATATTCTCCCCTTCGGAATCGCGCTTCCTTGGCATCAACGGTAACCCCGGAATAATTGCCGACGCGTTCGCGTGATCCGGAAGCATAATTAAAAAGAGTGGTTTTGCCGCAATTCGGGTTTCCGACAAGGGCAACATTGATGGTTTTTCCTTTCGTAAGTGCTGCATTATTGAGCAGATCGCCTTCAATGGTTCCGTTGGAAGTTCCGGTAAAGATTCTGCTGCTTTCGGTTTCGGTAACAACCTCGATCAGTCTGGCTTCGCTGTTGCGCAGACTAACGTTATAGCCCATTACGTTGTATTCAACCGGGTCCATGAGGGGAGCCCGCTGAATTACTCCAACTTCTTTGCCGGCAATAAAGCCCATTTCAAGAATCCGCTTGCGAAAGGCTCCATGACCTTTTACTTTGGTAATGATCCCTTTTTCGCCCGGTGACAGATCTGAGAGTGTCAATGCTTGTTATTTAGAATCAATTTAAATTGACACAAAGGTATTGGAATTTTTGAAATACGGGACCGAATAAGTATTAAAAAGCGAAGAACAATCCGGCTACAGTTATATCAAGAAAAAGCTGAATGATGAAGGGCATAAAGCGATTTTGTGACGGCCGGTCCGAAATGGGTTCTGAAGTGTTCGACAATCCCCGCGACGGCATTTTCGCGTGAGGTATGCCTGTTTTTCTGATACAGCATTACAAAATCCTTCAGATCCTGATATATATCGGCAAGGTGCTCAGCCAGGCTGTTCTTTTCAACATCGGTATGCTCGTCGGCCGGATCCTGGCACATCCAGAAGTGGTCAGCAGGATAAAATTTATTCCTAAGTGCATTGAAAATGCTCTCCCAGCTTTCTTCCGTCACAAAACGCTCGGCATCGCCCGGCTCCTCGGGTACAACCGGTTTAATAAGTGAGCCTTTCAGATATATAAGCGGTAGGATATGCCGGTAATAATTCAGAAGTTCATCCCGACTGTATTCATCGCATTTCTCGGTAAACAGGCAATATTCATTGGCAACGGTTAAGAACTCCAGCACCTGTTTGGTGTAAACCGGATCGTTGGGTATTTTATTCATTATTATTTTGGTTTATATGGCAAAATTAGCGTAATTTTCGGGAAAGCTGTCCTAATTGATAATTACGGACAAATATACATTACAGTACCCCGGTGAACCCAATTTAACCATGTACTTCACTTTTTGGTTTGTATTCGACATAAATACAGGCTGAAGGCAACAGAAAAGCAATTAAATCATCAGATATGGATAAACTTCATCTGAAAAAAGCATTGATTGAGGCATGTCGGAAAATAAAAAATGATACTGAAATAAATCTTCGTACTGCCGTTAAGGAAGCCGAACAAAGCGCCAACGAATATGGTCAGCCCAAAGATCGGTACGATTCGTATCGGGAACAGTTGTCGAAAAGGAGAGATATGCTGGCCTTACAACTTATAAAAGTTCAGGAGGAGCTGACGGTGCTGGACCGCATCGATCTGAGCAGGTTGTGCGAAAAAGCCGGATTTGGAGCAGTGGTGCATACCGGAATACAGAAAGTGTTTATTTCTACAGGGATAGGTAAAGTAAAAGCCGGAGATGGAAGTGAGTATTTCGCTATTTCACCGGCGGTTCCGTTTGCAAAAGCAGTACAAGGTAAGAAAGCAGGCGATACAGCTGAGTTTAACGGAAAAATAATAAGTATCCTCGATGTCTTTTAAGCAGGAGTAACGCCCCGATTGCATATATTCACTTTTAATGAAATTCTACTATATCGGGAGCAGTTATTCCGAATCGGCTGAATCCGGCCTGATCCGGATGGCCGATGCCGAAAATCCATACATCGTTTCCGGGCAGATGTGCGGGGTGCCAGGCAAGGCTTACCTGAAAGGTTGAAAATGCCAGGTTTTCATTTCTTACCCTTATTCCTATGCCAAGCGCCGGATAATATCTTTCGCTCATTATATTTCGCAGGATTGAGGTTACCATCCCCGTTTCGGCAAATCCAAAAAATGCAAACCGGAATCCCAGTAGGTAATATGGTGTAAAAACAACCGTTTCGATTCGTGCCGTAAAACGATGGTCGCCACGTATAGTGTAGTCGCTGTAGGTATTTGAATTCCCATCTGCAAGAGAAATTCCGTAAGAATCGGTTCGGTTAAATCCGTTTTTCAGATTCAGGCTGGCAAAGTGTCTGAGACGGTACGATCCGGATTTCTTGATTCCGGAAATGTAATGAAGTGCAAGTTCCGTTGCCGAATTGTACATTACCTGCTTATCAACGAATGTTCCTGCAGAGGTATGGGCGAAAAGATACCCCGAGCCATTTATACGTACGCCGGATGAAAAGCGCAACCCGGCATATACTCCGCTTGTTGTGCCGGTAGTTTCATAACCAAACAATAATCCGGCATGATACCCGGTGGGTATATCTTCGGTATGCCCGAATCCGTAGATCATATTGTTCAGGTAAAAACCGCTGCGTATCAGCCCTATTTCCGATATCCACCGTTTAAAAGCAGGGTAAAGTCTTTGCAGAGAGTCGGTCATTACGGGCTTGTTCTGCAGGTTATATTGAAGATATCGTGCAGTCACCAGCGCCTGCACCCTGTCGGAAGCCGGTGCATGAATCCGGTTTATAATGGTGCTGTACCCTCCCCAGATATCGGTTTCGGTTTGCAACGGTCTTCCGCCTTCGTCGCTTTCCGGAATCAGAGGTAAATATTGCCGATGCAGGATTAGTCCGCCACCAAGCCGGATTTCGGGGGAGAAGAACGGCCGGCTGATTTGTATACCGGCACCTTCATTTCCATTTAATCCGGACCAGAAAAGGCCGGCATCGGTAAAACTGCCTCCGATATTTCTGAATTTGCCTGCCCCTCTTGATATCTGCACAGCCGGGCGATCCATGAGATTAAAATGAAACGATTGCTCCGCCTGATATCCAAGACCACCCAGATTTCTGTTGAAAAGCTTAAAACGACTGCGCTCTGCATCGATAACAGTCAGATCGAACCCTATTGGGAAAATGTCTTTTACAATCAGCACCAGGTCGATACTGTCGGATTCCGATACAGAGGAAACGGTAAACCGCGCATCTTCAAATATGGAGGCATCTCTCACGGCCCGCTCATTATCGGCAAGAGTTACCGGATCAAGTACATCGCCTTTGCGTATCAGCAGATACTTTTTTACGACGGATTCACGGGTGTTGAAATGGATTTTATTTAAAGCCCGCTGCATTCGCGTTGCGGGCTGCTGCAACGGGTCGTAAACGGAGGTTCCGAAGGCATCGAGCCGCAAAATGCTGACGGACCGGATAACTTTCCCTTTATAAGCCATAAAAGGATTCGGAGCGGCTATGCCTGTTAGAGAATCGTTAACCGGAGACGGACTTTTTCTGAATAACAGGGGGTGAATATGCTTTAAAAACCAGCTGGTATCTGCACGCGACTGCAGGTTATCGTAAAACTCATCGGCCCGGTTGATCTGTTCCCTGCGTTTTACATAGTCCAGGCTGTCGCTTTGTTCTGACGGTTTCCGGGATTTTGTAACGGGTTCCTGAGCTGGAAGGGTGAAAGGCGTTGTAAAAATTATCAGCAAAAGAACATACAGAACCGGTTTAACGGATACAGGAAAAGGGGAGTATATATGTTTGAAACGCCCTGAATCCATAGGGAAATTAGGAGCTTGAATCAGGATATAAAGATACTGGTAAAATCCGGATAAAGGAATGGCAGGGCAACTGTATCTAACCGGGCTGAACGGAATCAACGCAAAAAAGCCTGCGTTTGACGGCAGGCTTTCCTTCAACACTTATGAAAACAATGTTAAACCCTCTTTTCTTTAATTCTGGCTTTCTTACCTTTGAGTTCACGAAGGTAGAAGATACGTGCCCTGCGGACAACGCCGCGTTTGTTCACGTCGATTTTTTCGATAAAGGGCGATGCAATGGGGAAAATCCTCTCCACACCGGTATTTCCTGATACTTTACGAACGGTGAAAGTTTCTGTAACTCCGCTTCCTGTACGCTGCAGTACAACGCCCTGGAACTGCTGTATCCTCTCCTTATCACCTTCCTTGATCTTATAGTGAACGGTAACGGTATCGCCGGCCTTAAAGCGCGGGAACTCCTTCATCTGAACGAAGTTATCCTCGACAAACTTCACTAATTCGTTCTTGCTCATTATTTTAGGTATTTAATTGTTGCCTTTCTGAAAAATGAGTGCAAATATACGGCATTTTATTTTTAATATCCAAGTCCGTTTTGAAATAATTGTCAGATTTGACGGACTTTGAATAAGCCAAGCCTGTTTTTTTACGGAAATTCAAAAAAAACAGGAGAAAATGAGAAAAATTTCCCTGCAAAGGTCATAATTTTACTCCCTACTAACGGAGACTAACGAAAATTCCGGGTCAGCTATGCTTTCCTTTCTGCTCTCGATTGCTGCACTGTTTGCAGGGTATTTCATATACGGACGAATTACTGAAAAACTATTCGGAATAGATCCCGGCCGCCCGACCCCGGCAATTACCATGAACGATGGCGTGGATTATGTGCCCATGGGATGGGGGAAAATTTTTTTGATCCAGTTTCTGAATATCGCAGGTCTTGGACCTATCTTCGGAGCTGTCGCCGGTGCAATGTGGGGGCCGGTTGCTTTCATCTGGATTGTGTTTGGATGCATCTTTGCCGGTGCTGTTCACGATTTCTTCTCCGGTATGTTATCGGTTAGACATCAGGGAAAAAGCATCCCGGAAATTGTCGGAATGTACCTTGGAAACGGATTCCGGCAGTTTATGCGGATCTTTACAGTGCTTCTTATGGTCCTGGTAGGGGCAGTTTTTGTTGTAGGTCCTGCCGGTATTCTTAACGGACTCGCGTCGTTCGGACTGCCGGTGTGGTCGGGAATTATATTTGTTTATTATATTTTAGCAACTCTGCTGCCCGTCGATAAAATTATCGGACGTATATACCCGGTTTTTGGCATTTCCATGCTCTTTATGGCAGCAGGTATTCTGGGCGGCCTGCTTTTGGGAGATTTTACCGTGCCGGAAGTGTTTCCATACGGTTTTACCAATATGCACAACAATGCCGGAAAGTTCCCGGTTTTCCCGATGTTGTTCGTAACCATTGCTTGCGGAGCTATTTCCGGATTTCATTCAACGCAATCGCCGCTGATGGCGCGGTGCATTACCAATGAACGAATGGGCCGAAGGGTGTTTTACGGTGCGATGATAGCTGAAGGAGTGGTTGCACTGATATGGGCGGCTGCCGGTATGGCCTTTTTCGGAGGCGTTGGCGAACTCAATGAAGTAATGGCAGCTCATAAGGGGAATGCAGCATGGGTTGTGAATGAAATCTCTAAATCCCTTCTGGGAAAGGTCGGCGGGATCCTGGCGCTTCTGGGCGTTGTGGCAGCTCCTGTAACTTCCGGCGATACCGCTTTTAGAAGTGCGCGACTGATAGTTGCCGATTTTTTGAATTTTAGGCAGGGCAATGTGAAAAACCGGCTGCTGTTAACCCTTCCGCTTTTTGCTGCAGGATATGCCATTACCCGCATCGATTTCGCAATAATATGGAGATACATGGCCTGGTCGAATCAAACTCTTGCAACCATAGTGCTGTGGGCTGTTACCGTTTATCTGGTCAAAGACCACAAACCATTTTGGATTACTCTGGTACCGACCGTTTTTATGACTTCGGTAATCACGACCTACATACTTGCAGCACCCGAAGGTTTTCAGCTTTCTGCCGGGATCTCCTACTGGACGGGTTGTGTTGTAACTCTGCTGATTTCGGGATGGTTTTTTACCTATGCCCGAATGGCCAGGCATATTGCACCAGGCGCCATTCAGGATCGCATTTACAGTTGATTTGCCAGGAGGTTCACTTAGCTTACCCGTTCAATAGTCCGGGACGCCTTTTTCTGGTTCGCTCCAGTGCCTGACGATAATTCCAGTCTTTAATTTCCTTCTCGTTGCCCGATAGCAGAACGTCGGGAACCTTCCAGCCTTTGTAATCGGAGGGACGCGTATAAACCGGCGGACTCAGCAGGCCGTCCTGAAATGAGTCGGAAAGAGCCGATGTTTCATCGCCCAATACTCCTGGAATTAATCGGATGATACTATCGGTGAGTACCGCCGCAGCCAGCTCCCCACCGGAAAGAACGTAATCGCCTATCGAAATTTCCCTGGTTATGTAATGTTCGCGCAAGCGCTCATCAATACCTTTGTAATGTCCGCACAGAAGCATGATGTTACCGTGCAGACTTAGCTGGTTTGCAATACCCTGGCTCAGAATTTCCCCGTCAGGTGTCAGAAATATTACCTCGTCGTAGATCCGTTCTGCTTTCAGTTTGTCAATAAGGTCGGCTATCGGTTGCACCATCATTACCATTCCGGCACTTCCGCCAAATACGTAGTCGTCGACCTTTCGGTGTTTGTTGGCGGCGAAATCCCGGATGTTGTGGATGTGAATCTCTGCATATCCGCGCGCTATTGCCCGTTTAATGATCGACTCCGTGAAAGGACCTTCAAACATTGCAGGAAATATGGTAAGTATGTCGATGCGCATCGCCCGGATTTTTTTTGCAAAAATAAACTTTACACGGGATAAAAGGTTGTTTATGGTCTGCAGAAAATTACCCGAATGTTACCCTACGGGTTTTATTGAAATTTCTGAGCGTATTGCTTCGTTCTTTTTCGGGGATACTGCTTGTTTTTGGTGCGCCTGGCGACAAATTGACTATTTTTGAAACCTTCTTCAGGCTCGGAAAATTTTTAAGCCGGATCGGATGCAACATCTGCAGAAGCAAAACAAAAAATGAAACAGGAACTGGCAGTCAGAATTCGCAGGGCGATGCCCGACTGGTTTACACCTGCGCTTCTGCTGATGATCGTTATGGCATGGCTTTATCCCGGACCCGGCCTTGCTTCCGGGTCATTTTCGTTGAAATCGCTTGGCAATTACGGTATTTCGGTGATTTTCTTTCTTTACGGACTAAGGCTGAGTTTCTTTCAGCTGGTGAAAAGCGTTAGTCACTGGCGGTTGCACCTGGTTATTCAGTCGGTTACATTTCTGTTGTTTCCTTTACTTTTATTAATGGTTAGATGGATGTTTGACGCTACACAATATTGGGAGTTGTGGCTGGGTGTTTTCTTTCTGGCTGCATTACCGTCAACGGTTTCATCCGCGGTTGTTATGGTATCACTGGCTGGCGGGAATGTGCCAGGTGCGGTCTTTAATGCAACTGTTTCGAGTATGGCCGGCATTGTTATTACACCCTTGTGGATGGGAGTGGTAACGGAGACGGGGAGTGGTGACGGAAGCTTTGCGCCCGTTGTGGCCAGGCTGGGGTATCAAATTCTGATACCGCTGGTAATGGGAATTATCCTGCATTCCCGACTGGGAGGCCCGGCCATCCGATACAAGAACTTTACCCGCTATTTCGACCAGTCCGTTATTCTGATAATAGTCTATACGTCATTTAGTTCGTCGTTTAATAACGGCAGCTTCGAAGGTTTCGGACCTGAGGTGATTCTAACGTTGTTACTGGCTTTGCTGGGATTGTTTTTACTTGTAAATATAGCTATTGTTGCTTTTGTGCGATTGCTGCGCTTGCCGGGGGAGGACCTGATTACGGCTTTATTCTGCGGATCAACCAAATCGCTGATGCACGGTAGTGTGATGGCTCGTGTTCTGTTTAACGGTGCAGCTTCGGGAGGGGTGATGCTGTTGCCGGTACTGCTTTATCATGCCATGCAGCTGGCCATTACCGGGGTTATGTCGCAGCGTTTTGCAGCTGACCGGAAGCCAGCCGTGGAAAAATGATTACAGTTCACCGGCATTGACAGGCAAGAGTCTCCTTTCTTCGGAAAGAGTATTGCTGATACCGGTAATCCATGCCATTGCTTCCGGTACAGAACGAAAAAGCCTGAGTTCTGTTGCCACTGGATGTGCAGTATATTTTAGCGCTGGAATCGCTGCCGGCTCATTCGAAATAATTGCCATGCGCCTGACGCCTAATTGGTTGAACTGCGGATATATGTAATTAAAAACCAGGTGTTCAGTTTTTCCATGTGCGGCGTACTAAGAGAGGGAATCGACATTACGATGTTCTCGGCTCCGCAGGATTCAGCGCTCCGTAGTAAATTAAAAAATAAAGGAATCTGTGAGGTATACGACTCGGTTTGTGAGGTTACCTGCTTGCTGATTAGTAGACGGTAGTTGCTAAGATATTCCAGTTTCATGATAGTCCCGGGCATAGGTTGCTCTAACATTCAGCTTGCAAAATTATAAATTAAAGTAAATATATTGACTTGTGGTGATAAATAATTAATTTTAAAAAGTAATTAAGCTTTAATATATTGATATACAAGTGAATAGTCATAAGTATAAAAGGTCGTTAATGTAAAATAAATTAACATCAGGCAGATATTTTGATTACAACTTTGCCTTGCAGACTTCCATTGATCATTGCGCTGAGGGCAGAAGGAACATCGTGCAGAGGTACTATTCTGATCATTTCGTCAAGGCAATCGGGTTTAAGGGTATTTGAAATAAGGTTCCATAATTCGAGTCGCCTTTCCATGGGCGTTTCAGCAGCAGCGATGCCAATCAGCCTTACAGCCCGGAGGATAAACGGAAAAACAGGTACTTCCAGTTTTGATGAGGCAATCATTCCGCAATTAGCAACTATACCGTGTTCGGCAGTAGAGAGCAGTACGGTTGAAAGCGTATTTCCACCTACCGTGTCGAGGGCGGCATGCCATCGCACCGGCAGCAGACCCTTTCCCGATGTGTCGTTAAGATCTTCTCTTCCAATGATCTCAGAAGCGCCGATGCGGCGTAGAAATTCAGTAGCCTCTGGTTTTCCTGTGGATGCAGTTACCTTGTATCCGGCTTTCGAGAGCATGGCAACGGCCATGGAGCCGACAGCACCGCTGGCTCCGCTGACAAGAACCTTGCTTTCACAGGGGTTCGTACCATGTTTTATAAATTCATAGATGGCACTGGCAGCCGTAAAACCGGAGGTGCCTATTGACATGCATTCCAGCAGAGTCAGATTATCCGGTTTCCTGACGGTCCAATCAGGAGGAACGCAGATGTAAGTGGCAAACCCTCCGCTGGTATTCATACCCAGGTCGTATCCGGTAACAATAACTTCATCTCCATTGCGGAAACGGTCGGTGTCGGAATGTACAACAACTCCGGCAGCATCAATTCCGGGTGTATGCGGATATTTCCGGGTTATGCCCTTGTGTCCGGATGCCGAAAGAGCATCCTTGTAGTTAAGGCCGGAATAGTTTACCTTAATCAGCAGTCCGTGTTCCGGTAATTCATCAAAACGCCTCCTGCCGATACGGGAAACGAATCTGCCATGTTCGTCCTGCTCAACAATAAGGGCCTCAAAAGTTTCGCTTCTGTTTATTCCGGACTGTTTCATAATAATGTGATATACAATAATGTAGATTAATAGATGTGTTATGCTTTCGCACAAATGCCAAATTTAAATTTATACATTTGCCACGAAATCCGGGTGCAAAGATGGAGTATTTTATTCTATCCATTATAAACCATGCGTCCGGTATTTTGTGCTGATTTATAAAAATAACTCAGATATGGCATTAAGATTTATTACGGCAGAAGAAGCTGCCTCATACATCCGTCACGATGATGTAGTAGGTTTTAGCGGATTTACCCCTGCAGGATCGGTAAAAGCAATACCGGTGGCAATCGGAGAAAAGGCAAAGGCAGAGCATGCCAGCGGAAATCCTTTTAAAATAGGAGTGATAACGGGCGCCTCCACCGGTGATTCGCTCGATGGTTCGCTGGCAAGAGCCGAAGCGGTTAAGTTTCGCACCCCTTACCAGTCGAATGCCGACCTTCGCAACCTTATCAATGCTGGCAAAGCCGATTATTTTGATTCACACCTTTCGACTGTGGGACAGAATATTCGTTACGGTTTCCTTGGCAAAATCAACTGGGGCATTATCGAAGCCTGCGATGTCACCGAAAAAGGTGAAATCGTTCTGACTACAGGAGTGGGCATTTCACCCACCATATGTCAGTATGCCGACCGGATTCTGATTGAATTGAATTCATACCATCCCGGTCGGCTGCGCGGCATGCACGACCTGATGGTGGTTGCCGATCCGCCGCATCGCCGTGAGGTTCCGATCTACAAACCCTCCGATCGTGCCGGAATCGAGATAATCCGGGTGAATCCGGAGAAAATTGCCGGCGTGGTTCTCACAAACAAACCCGATGAAGTCGGAGGATTTGCTGCTACGGATGAAGTAACCAACAGAATCGGGCAAAACGTTGCCGGATTCCTTTCATCGGAACTGAAAAAAGGCCGGATACCTTCCTCTTTCCTGCCGCTGCAGTCGGGAGTGGGAAACATCGCCAACGCCGTTCTGGCAGCACTGGGTGAACACAAGGGTATTCCAGACTTTGAAATGTATACAGAAGTAATACAGGACAGTGTAATTGACCTTATGGAAGCAGGAAGGATAACCTTTGCCAGCGGATGCTCACTCACCGTTTCTCCCGATATACTGAAGCATATCTACGACAACCTTGATTTTTTTCATAAACGCATCGTACTCCGTCCGCAGGAAATATCCAACAGCCCGGAAGTAGCCCGCAGACTGGGTATTATTTCCATGAATACAGCACTGGAAGTCGATCTCTTTGGTAATGTGAACAGTACTAACGTGATGGGCAGAAAGATGATGAACGGCATAGGCGGATCCGGCGATTTTACACGCAATGCCTATATTTCCATTTTTAGTTGTCCCTCGGTCGCTAAAGGTGGCAAGATCAGTGCTTTTGTGCCTATGGTTTCGCATACCGACCATAGTGAGCATTCGGTTCAGGTGATTATTACTGAACAGGGTATTGCCGATCTGCGCTCAAAATCGCCGAAGGCAAAGATGGAGGCAATTATCGAAAATTGCGTGCACCCCGATTATAAGGAGATCCTGTGGGATTATGCGCATCTGGCCGGAGATACGCACACACCGTGTACGCTCTCATCGGCTTTTAAAATGCATCTCGAGTTTGAGAAGTCCGGAGACATGCGAAATGTTAAATGGGAAGATTGTACAAATTAAGCCGGTAAACAAAAATACAATTCCGGTGTTATAGGAATGTGTGTTGTGAAATATGTCTGAAAAGCCCGGAGTCAGAGGAATCCGGGCTTTTCATTATTATTTGATGATGAAGAAGTTTCTGAAATACATTTCTGCATTTATTTTTTTTACGGGGATACTTTTTATAACCTTTACGGTATCTGCCCAGGTGCTTAACATCGAGCGTGAACGCATAAAAACCGATACAACCGGATGGTCGGGCTCGGCCAACATTTCTTTAAATCTTTTCAGCAATACCAAACGTTTCACCGAGATAGGGATCGATGTTCATGCCCAGTACAAAACAAGCCGCAGCCTGTATCTTGCACTATCCGATTATGAGGTCATACGTTCGGAATCGTCCGACTTTTCCAACAAGGGTATGCAGCATCTGCGCTATAATTATAAAATTACGGATATCTGGATTCTGGAGGCATTCGGGCAGGCTCAGTTTAACAAGGTGCTGAATCTCAATTTCAGGGGACTGGCAGGTGCCGGATTGCGCGTAAAAATGATAGGGGAGGATAAGCTCCGGCTTTACGGCGGAATGGCTTATATGTATGAATACGAAGAGCCTCTTGAATCCCCGATTGAGCATAACCACAGATTGAGCAATTATCTTTCGGTTTCCAGCAAGCCGGTGAAGCACTTTAATGTAGTTAATACCATCTATTTTCAGCCCCGGATTGACTTTTTTGCGGACTACAGAGTTTCCAATAACCTTGACCTGATATTCAAGATCAGCAGTCGCCTTTCCTACGCACTGGCGCTGGAATTTGTAATGGATAACCGTCCGCTGCCGGATATGCCGCGCGAGGTTTACAGCCTAAAGAACAAACTCATTCTGGATTTTGGCAAGTAAATCCGGACATTTCGGGCCTGCTTGGGATGTTTAGTGCTCTTTCTGCTGCCTACCGGGTATGATGTGAATGACGCGCTGGGGAAAAGGTATCTGAACATTATGCTCCCTGAATTTCCGGTCGATGGAATACCGTAAGCGACTACGGATATTTTCACTTCTGAATGCATTTCGTGTCCAGAATAGTAATTGAAAAACAAGAGCTGAATCGCCAAAATCGCTGAATCGAACGAAAGGTTCAGGCACTTGTTCAATCTCTGCGTTCTCTGCGGCACTCTACAGGAGCAAACGGGTAACAAGTTCAACATCAGAACCATATGCAACTCCTACTTCAACCATAAACCGGGTAGAGTGTTGCTCATGACTCCAGTTTATCACCTTGTCGCTTACAAATTTCGAATTAGGAACAATCATGGTAATGTCGTCGCGGGTACTTATTTTTGATGTGCGTAATCCGATCTCCTTAACCCGGCCAACAACTTTGTCCTCCAGCTCAATGATGTCGCCAACTTTCATATTGCCTTCCAGTAACAAAAGGATTCCGGAAACAAGGTCGTTAAAGATTTGCTGAATACCGAAGCCAAGGCCGACCAGTAATGCAGCCGACCCGGCAAGCATAAGGTTAACATTAACACCCATACCCTCAAGCATAAACAAGATGGCAATAACCCATAATATGTACTTTATTATACTGTAAACGGAATATGCGCTGCCTTTATCGATCCTGCCTGCTTTTACTCTGTTGTTAAAGAATTTTTTAATGATTTTTAATACAGTTACAGTCACCGCCAGGATGAGTGCAATCAATACGATGTCTGATGTGTTAATCGAAATATTCCCGATGTCAATAAGGGAGTAGTCAAAATAATCCTTAAGTTTCATTGTTTCCATATTTCACCTTTATGCAATAATAATCAATAATATTTGTTTAAACAAGCATAACAAAACTGAAAAGACAAATTACAATGAATCCACTAATTTGCGTTCTTTGCAAACCGGAAACCGGTGTTCAGGTTTGGTTTGGCAAAATTGTAAACAACTCTTTATAGCTGTTTCAGGTTTTTCTGTTTCACGTTTTTATGAACTCTTCTAAAATTCCTCCGGAAATGCGGGATAATAGCGGGCTTGCGATGCGCGACGGCCAGCGCGATATTGAAACCATTAGCAATTCGCTTGCGTCGGATGTCAGACTGGCCATGATTACTGCTGCTTTTCCGGATGTAGCCCTGATTCTGAATCATTACCGGCAGATAATATACTACAACGAGGCATTGCTTAACCTTGCACATCCGGGGGAAGAAGGTGCAATACTTGGGATGAGGCCCGGTGAAGTATTGAGCTGTCAGAATCTGCTCAACGAGAACAATGGCTGTGGCACTACTTCCTCCTGCAGGTTATGCGGAACCATGCAAGCCATCCAGCAATGCCTTTTAACAGGTCAGCAATCAAAAACCGAAAGCCGGATAACCATTGAGCTTGAAGGACAGATTCATGCTCTGGATCTTGAGGTTGTGGCCAATCCGTTCATTTTTAAAGATGAAACCCTGGTAATGCTGGTTATCAGGGATATAAGTGATACAAAGAGGCGTCAGTTGCTTGAGCAGATATTCTTTCACGATATTCTGAATACCGCTGCCGGTTTAAATGGGTTGCTCTATGCACTTGAAAGTCCTGAGAGTGACGAAGAGTATAAAAATACCATTGCATGGGCCCGGAAAGCTGGAAATGAGCTTGTTGAGGAGTTGTTGTCGCAGCGTACCCTTTTGTCGGCCGAAAGCGGTGAACTGCACCTGAATATCACCAGATGTCAGGCTGTTCAGTTAATGGAAGAGGTTGCCAGTTATCTTTCATACCATCAAATCGCTGAAAACAAAAAAATTACAATCGATCCTCTCTCTCACGGAGCACAGTTTGAAAGCGATCCGCAGCTGGTAAAAAGGGTGCTTATCAATCTGGTAAAAAATGCACTGGAAGCGATACCCGCCGGAGAATCGGTTCGTTTGAGAGCCAAGAATATCGACAGAACTCTTTTGTTTAGTGTGAATAATCCCGGCGAACTGAGCGAAGATGTTAAGTTGCAGATTTTTCAGCGATCCTTCTCAACCAAAGGGCCCCACAGGGGAATAGGTTCGTTTTCTATTAAACTGTTAACAACCACATATCTGAAAGGAAGGGTTTGGTTTGAATCCGAAGCAGAGAATGGTACTACCTTTTTTGTGGAAATTCCTTTATGCCTGAAACCAGACTGCCTCGGTTCAGAACAGCGAAAGTAAACCGGCGGTAATGACGTTTTATTGCAGATAAATCCTGATAAGGTCTATCAGTGTTTCTGCTCTGAGCGGCTTGGGCAGGTAATCGTCGCATCCGGCATCCAGAAACGTTTCTCTGTCACCCGAAATGGCAAATGCCGTAGTAGCTATAATCGGAAGCGAAGGTTTTATCATCTTTATCTCTTTGGTTGCTTCCATACCATTCATAACGGGCATTTTCATGTCCATCAGTACCAGGCTTATATCGTCGTTGCTAAGGGCGTACTCTACCGCTTCATACCCGTTATTGGCCCTTAACAGACTGAATCCGGCCCGGCTCAATAATTTTTCGATGTAAGTGTAATTGGCATCCTCGTCCTCTGCCACCAGAATCCTGGCATTTCCTGTGCCGGCGGTATCCCGGATTTTTTTTTCTGTTTCACTCATTTCCTCGTCAATTGTATTTAATACAGCCAATTGATTCATACAGCATAATACAGATACCGTCTGAATGCAGAATTGGATGCAATAAAAAAAAATCCGGATTACCAGGCCGCCGGCACCTGAAATGGAGAATTATCTCCAAAAAAACTAATCCCGTGGTTTCAGAATCCTAAAAGTACAAAATTATAAAACTAATGTCAACACAGACATGAACTTTCTCTCTTAAAGGTTGTGTTTTATTTGCCCTTTTCAGTTGGTACTCGAAAAATTGTTTTGGTGACAATATTTCAAGATATGCCTCTTTTGTTTGGTTGATTTTTTCTATACCAGAAAAGTCCGACAGCTCACTTGCAGAAGGATCAAATGAGTATAAATGAAATCTAATTACCGTTAAGTGGTTGCTGGTGTTATTGGTTGTTAAAAAAAGAGCTTATCCATTGATTGCATAAAGGGTCTTAATTTCTTCTGCCCACAGGCTTTCATCCGGAGTTTCGAGTATGATGGGGATGTTGTTGAATCTGGAATCCAGCATAATACGTTTGAATACATCCAATCCCAAATAACCCTTCCCGATGTTTTCATGCCTGTCGACGTGACTGCCAAGGGGTTTCATACTATCGTTGAGGTGTAACCCTTTCAGAAAGCCAAACCCTATTATCGAGTCGAACTCCATCATGGTTTGCTCGTAGCCTTCCGGTGTAATCAGGTCATAACCGGCTGTAAGCGTATGACAGGTGTCGATGCATACACCAACGCGCGATTTATCCTCAATCCGGTCGATGATATGCCGGATTTGTTCAAACCGATGTCCCAGATTGCTGCCCTGACCAGCAGTATTTTCAATAACGGCAATTACTCCAAGGGTTTTATTAAGTGTTATATTGATGGATTCAGCAATAATATCCAGACTTTCTTCGGGGGAAATAAGTTTTAGATGACTCCCCGGATGAAAATTCAGCCGGTCGAGTCCAAGCTGCTCGCAACGCTGCATTTCATCAAGGAAAGCTGCGCGCGATTTTTCAAGCTCTGCCTTTCCGGGATGTCCCAGGTTGATCAGATAGCTGTCGTGCGGAAGCACCTGCCACGGTTCAAACCCGTGTAAGACCATATTAGCCTTGAATTTTTCAATGTTTTCCTTCGTAAGAGGAGGAGCCATCCATTGCCGCTGATTTTTTGTAAATAATGCAAATGCTTTGGCTCCGATTGCTGCAGCGTTTACCGGAGCATTTTCAACTCCGCCGGCTGCACTGACATGTGCTCCGATGTACTTCATGCTTTACATTTTTTTTTATAAAAATACGATTGCCTGCCGGCCATTAAAACCTCAATGGATAAAAATATCTTCTTTCATTGATGTGCGTGAATTTGAAATCCGGCCAAATAGCCAATGGTAATTTGCTTAAAGTAACGACAGGAGGCCTTTCAAAAACCTCCCGTCGTATCAGTAACCAAAATAATTGAACGTGTTATGCGAGTTCAAAACGGTCTAGGTTCATTACTTTGTTCCATGCTGCTACAAAGTCAGTGACGAATTTTTCCCGTGCATCGGCACTGGCATAGACTTCGGCGAGTGCCCTGAGCTCGGAATTGGCTCCAAAAATCAGATCAACGCGGGAAGCGGTCCATTTTTCAGTACCATCTTTACGATCAAAGCCCTTATAGATCTCGTGATCCCCGGATGCAGGTTCCCAGGCCGTATTCATATCCAGCAGGTTCACAAAGAAGTCGTTGGTGAGAGTGCCGGGCGTTTTGGTAAATACTCCCGTGTCGGAATTGTCGTAATTGGCCCCAAGTACCCTCAGGCCTCCGGTAAGTACAGTCATTTCAGGAGCAGTAAGGGTGAGCAGTTGAGCTTTATCGATAAAAATTTCTTCGGTAGGAATACTGAATTTATTTTTCAGATAGTTGCGGAAACCATCGGCAACAGGCTCCAGAACATTGAAGGATTCTACATCGGTTTGTTCCTGTGTGGCATCCGTTCGTCCTGGAGAGAAAGGAACCTTTACTTCCACTCCGGCGTCACGGGCTGCTTTTTCCACTCCGGCACATCCGCCCAGCACGATAAGGTCAGCCATGGATACTTTCCGGCCATCTTTCTGCGACTTGTTAAAATCGTCCTGAATCTGACCAAGCTTCTCAAGTGTTTTCGAAAGCTGCGAAGGATTGTTAACGGTCCAGTCTTTCTGAGGAGCAAGCCGGATTCTCGCTCCGTTTGCGCCGCCACGCTTATCGGAACCGCGGAATGTTGATGCGGATGCCCAGGCTGCGGATACTAATTCAGATACGGCAAGGCCTGATGCTAAAACTTTGGTTTTCAATGAATCGATGTCTTTTTCATCGATCAGTGGATGGCTAACAGAAGGAACGGGATCTTGCCAGATTAGCTCTTCGGCAGGGACTTCAGGTCCCAGATAACGTGAGCGGGGTCCCATATCGCGGTGGGTCAGTTTAAACCATGCGCGTGCAAACGCATCTGCAAACGCGTCGGGGTTTTCGTAGAAACGTCTGGAAATCTTTTCATAAACGGGATCGAACCTCAGTGCAAGGTCGGTCGTGAGCATCGATGGTGCATGACGCTTATCCGGATCGTGCGCATCCGGAACAGAGTTTGCACCTGCACCGTGTTTCGGGATCCATTGGTGGGCACCGGCCGGACTCTTCGTAAGTTCCCAGTCGTACCCGAAAAGATTCCAGAAGAAGTTATTCGTCCATCGGGTAGGAGTGCTGGTCCAGGTAACTTCAAGGCCGCTGGTGATGGTATCGCCGGCTTTTCCCTTACCAAATTTGCTCTTCCAGCCGAGACCCTGTTCTTCGAGTCCCGCTGCTTCAGGTTCCGGGCCTATAAGAGCGGCATCTCCTGCTCCGTGGGTCTTTCCGAAGGTATGGCCTCCGGCAATCAGAGCAACGGTTTCTTCGTCATTCATGGCCATGCGGGCAAATGTCTCACGGATATCTTTAGCTGCAGCCAAAGGATCGGGATTGCCTTCGGGGCCTTCAGGATTCACGTAAATCAATCCCATCTGAACGGCAGCAAGAGGGTTGTCGAGCTCACGTTCATCTGAGTAGCGTTCTTTGCCGCCAAGCCATTTTTCTTCTGACCCCCAGTAAATGTCTTCATCCGGTTCCCAAACGTCTTCACGTCCGCCGGCAAATCCGAAGGTTTTAAATCCCATGGATTCGAGGGCTACATTTCCGGTGAGGATCATGAGGTCGGCCCATGAAATCTTCCGGCCGTATTTCTGCTTAATGGGCCACAACAACCTGCGGGCCTTGTCAAGGTTTACGTTATCGGGCCAGCTGTTCAGAGGTGCAAAGCGCTGCTGTCCGCGGCCGCCGCCTCCGCGACCGTCGCCTATACGGTACGTTCCGGCACTATGCCATGCCATGCGGATAAAGAACGGACCATAATGACCAAAGTCGGCCGGCCACCAGTCCTGTGAATCCGTCATAAGTTTACGAAGATCTTCTTTTAACGCATTGTAATCAAGTTTTTTAAACTCTTCGGCATAGATAAAATCCTTACCCATTGGGTTCGATAAATCGGAATGCTGCCGCAGAATGTTCAACTTAAGCTGGTTGGGCCACCAGTCGCGGTTTTTTGTACCAGCTGCGCCAACGCTGTGCTTTTTCGTTGCACCCGTTACCGGGCATTTACTCTCTTTTTTAGGGTTGTTTTCCATATTATTGATCTTGATTTTATTAAAAAATTCAATGGTTTACACTTTCAGAGTAACAGCCCTCTGGATTGGTTGATTCAGTAAATATCAGTCTTTCCGGGGTGGTTTTTGCATGCAATCGCGATTGCCGGACTAAAACCGGATTTTGGAATGTTTTTCACTCACAGGCTGTGAACAAAAGGCCGGGAAGTATTGGAATTCCGCGGCCGGTTGATAAACCATTTAAGGTTTGAGTAAATAACCCGGGGGAAGTCTAAAAGTTCAATTTGGTATGCGTTGTTTGAACGTTTTAAACTTTCCCCGGATCAATCAATTACAGACTTTTATGGCAGAACCACCAGTCGTAGCATTCGTATTCCTTCAGCCGCTTTTTAGCTGTTTCAACATCCTTTGCAGGAGGAATGATTACGCGATCGCCGATCAGTTCGTTGTTGGGCCATCCGGCAGGAATGGCAACTTTATTGGCATCCGATGTCTGAAGCGCTTTCAGGGCACGGAGAATTTCATCCATGTTGCGCCCGATTTCCTGAGGATAGAACAATATAATACGAATCACCGAATTGGGGTCGATAAGAAAGACGGCACGTACGGTATCCGAAGCCTTGCCGGGATGTATCATCCCCATGGCCATGGCAACATTGCCGGTAGAATCGGCTATGATAGGGAAGGGGATCTGAACGTTCAGCTTTTCTTCAATCCATTCATCCCACTTAATATGCGAGAAAATCTGGTCGATGGAAAGTCCAAGCAGTTCGGCATTCAGCTCTTTAAACTGATCGTACCTTTTCGCAAATGCAACAAATTCAGTGGTACATACCGGGGTGAAATCTGCCGGATGGCTGAACAAAACCAGCCATTTGCCGGCATAATCGCTGATGAGATTTTTTACCCCATGGGTTGTTTGTACGGTAAGGTCGGGAATCTTGTCACCGATAAGCGGAAAACTTTTTACTTCGCTCATGTCGAGTTTTTTTGATTAGTTTGTTAATTAAGTTGTTGATTACTTAGCCAGGAATGCGGAATACATCCAAACAAGTTTTTCCTTTTCACGGATGTAATCACTCGCCATGGCATTGGTTCCTTCATCGTTCAGATCTGCGGACATTTCGAGAATTTCACGTTCTTTTTCCAGCAGGGTTTTAAAAGCATCCAGAATATGCCCGACGCATTTCACCCCATTGGTTTCATTTTCTACAGCCTTGATCTCGGCCACTTTAAGATAGCCGGAAAAAGAATGAATTGGAGTGCCTCCAAGGGTGAGGATACGTTCGGCAATCTCATCAATTTTTATCTGAAGGTCGTTGTACAATTCTTCAAACTTAAGATGAAGTTCAAAAAATTTCTCGCCTTTGATGTTCCAGTGAAATCCCCGGGCATTCTGGTAAAGTACCTGGTAATTGGCTAAAAGATCGTTGAGCTTTTCAATCAGCTGCGCTGATTTGGCCTCGTCAAGGCCGATTTTGTTCAGTTTTTTCATTTTTGTCTGATTTTTTATGATTATTGTTTCGCTTTATTTTCAAAGTCTCCCATCAACTGCAACCTTATGTCGGTAACATTAAATCCGTTTATTTTTTTGCGCGTGAAGTAGTCACTCAGAATCCGATCGAGCTCAGGGTCAAAGTAGTCCTCCATCCGGTCAGATATTGCACAATAAAGATGATGGTGATGTTCGGTAATGGCGTCGTACCGCATTCTATCCAGATCGGTCTTTACCCTCTTTACCAGTCCTCTGTCAACGAAAGTGTCAAGAGTGTTGTAAATGGTGGTAGGCGACAAACCCGGAATTGTTTTGGATACCTCGGCATATAACTCTTCCGCGGTAGGATGACTCTTAAGCTTCATCAGGGTCTGCATTACAGCAACCCTTTGCGGCGTTATCTTAAGCCCTGCTTCGGTGAGTTTTTGAATAATTTCCGGTACGATTTTCATTTCAGATTCGGTTTTACCTTGAAATTGAACCATGTTTGTAATAAATACAATTTAGGGAGCAAATTGTTCAATCTGCTCCCTGAAAAAACAAATTATTTATTAGGAGATGCGATTATTCCGGCCTGGAAAGTGTAAGGTGTTGGTATTTATGTAGGAAGGAAATCTTTGTGCAGTCGGTGGTTGCTGAATCCAAAAGTACTGATTTAAAGGTTGTCCGGCAGAAAATTAACTTTAGCTGATGCTGACTCAAGCCTCCGTCTCGGCGTCTTCATCTCCGTTTCCGGCATCGCCTGTGTCGGGTAAAATAAGTTGTGTTTCAGCTTCACCAAGTATTTCCACACCCTTGAGTCTTCGCTGAATTGCCCGGGTTCGCTTGCCCATTACTTCATCAATCTGGTTGCTGGCAGTCTGAATGTTTTTTTGAGCTTTTTCGAGCATGCCGCCAAAGTTTTCAAATTCTTTTTTTACTGCTCCCAGGATTTTCCAGACCTCCGAGCTTCGTTTCTGGATTGCCAGGGTTCTGAAGCCCATTTGCAGGCTGTTAAGGATGGCTGCCAGAGTGGTTGGGCCGGTTACAATAACTTTATAGCTGCGCTGGAGCTCCTCGAGCAGGCTGGCTTTTCTGACAACCTCGGCATAGATGCCTTCAAAAGGTAGAAACATTATGGCAAAATCGGTGGTGGCCGGCGGGTCGATGTACTTTTCACTGATGTCCTTTGCCATCTTTTTAATAGTGCCCTCGAGCATTTTCTGTGCGGCTTCCACCTGTGCCGGTTCTCCGTTTTCATAGGCAATCTGCAGACTCTCATAAGCTTCTCTGGGAAATTTTGCATCCACAGGCAGCCAGACGTTTCCGCTTATGTCGTCTTTTCCCGGCAGTTTAATGGCAAATTCCACTACATCGCTGCTGCTCTTTTTCGTTCTTACGTTGGCTTCGTATTGTTCCGGCGCGAGAACCTGTTCAAGAAGCATGGCAAGCTGGACTTCGCCAAATCCTCCGCGCATTTTTACGTTACTCAGAACACGTTTTAGCCCGCCAACATCCTGAGCAAGGGTTTGCATTTCGCCCAGACCTTTCTGCACGCTCTCAAGCTGTTTGCCAACCAGCTCAAACGATTGCCCCAGACGTTCGTTCAGTGTTTTCTGCAGTTTTTCATCTACGGTCTGCCGCATTTCTTCCAGCTTCTTCTCGGTGCTTTCAACCAATTTCTGCTGCTTTTCTTCCAGCTGTCCGAATTTTTCACGCTGCAGGTTATTGAACGACTCAACATTTTTATCGAAGGATGTTTGAAACTCCTTTATAACCTTCTCCACCGCTTCACGCATCTGCCTGGCTTCCGCCTGCGACTGCTGACTTATTGCATTCAGCTTCTCTTCAACTTTAGCAGTGATTTTTTCAAGCTGTTCAACCGTTTTTGTAGTTAGTTCCCTTTGTTCACCTTTCAGTTCATCGAATTTACCCCGTTGTTCCAGGGTAAATTCTTTAAGAGTGGAGACGAGAGTTTCACGGTTTTCTTTGTTGTTTTCATCAACTTTTATGATCAGATGGCCGATTTTTTCATCGAGCGTACGCACAATCATTTCGAGCGCTTTCTGGTTTTGTTCGGTAATAAGCCTTAGGTTTTCTGTCATCTCCGACTTAAAGCTGTTTAGCGAATTGCTCATTTCGCTGCGGTTATCGCGGGCGGAAGCAGAACTCTCCTCCCGGTTGGCTCTGAAATCTTCTTTCAGGTTTCCTTCCAGACGCGTGAGGCTGCCTGCAAGCGTTTCTACCTTAACGGGAAGTTCAGCGATTCCTGCCTTATTTTGCCGGAAGATAATGGTGAGCAATACATTAACTGCTACCAGTAGGATTAATGCTATGAGAAGAATATTCATGGTGTAATGACTGTTAACAATGAATTAATAGTACTAAACCTTATGGGTTCGCCGCTTATTCCAGTTTAAAATCCGGATTCAGCGAATAGTAAACTCCCGCTTCCGAATAGTTCATCATAATAATTTTCAGGACGATAAAATCGGCCAGAATGTGTTCGCAACGGGGAAGTGAATATCCTGCGATGCGACGGAATGCCGACAGCGTTATTTTCTGATGCACTTCCAGGTAGGCAAGCAGGGTTCGTTCGGTGGTGCCGTATTCAATATAAACTCCTTTGGGGTCTTTCATCTTTTTCCAGACCTTTTTCAGCACTCCGTTGGCCGGATAATTCTGATCGCCCACCCGAACGTAAACCCGGTAATTCCCGTCTTTGTCCGGTGCTGAGTGCGGCGATTTATCGCTTTTGGGGATAATGATCTCAAGAACGGTTTTTCCGTTTTCTTCCCACTCCTTCATTTCAAAATGCACCTCCGGGCGGCAGTATAGTCCAGCGCCTGCTTCCACCATATAAAACTCTTCATCCGAGCGTACTCCGGCGATTGTACCATTGTCCTTAACGCCTACAAGAAGTCTTCCGCCATCGGTATTTGCAAAGGCAGCAATAGAGCGGGCAATCTTTTTCGAGTCGGAAATGCCAAATTTGAAGTCGAGCTGCTGATGTTCGCCCTCATTGATCAGTTTCCGGATGTGGGATGTCATGGTGAGCTCCGATTTTAGTTCAGTACACCTTTTCGGCGGTCGATTACCTTTTGAAACGCGGGATAAGATCTCTGAGTGCATCCCGGTGTACCAGGAAGGTCATCATTTTAAGTTTCACATAATCTTCATGGAAGAAGTAATAGCCAAAGTTAGGGTTTTTTTCCGGTCCGCCCGTCCGCGAACCTGCACCCGAGTCTTTCAGCAGAAACCAGGTTACGCCATCTTTTTCATAATAACCGGTAACGTGCATGCCATGGTCGTCGGTTGTGGTTCCGTTGCTGAACCGGAATTGCCGTGCATCTTCGCTGATGCCGGATGAAGGAATATCAAATTCAGGTACAAGTGCGGCATTTGCTTCCCGGGCCAGAAAACCGGCTTCCGAAACATCTCCTGCCAGTGATACGGTAAGTCCCTGCCTTAGTGCTTTCTTCAGTACTTTCATGTAATCATCCAGGGGGATGTTGTAATAGCTTGCATCGTGCCACCAGTTGTCGGGCACTTCAAATTCAGCCTGTGTCCAGTAGGGTTGCTGCATCAGCGACATAACGTCCACGTATTCATCGGGATTCAGTCGGACAACCTCGTCCAGATACTGTTTCGGTGTAAGCTGTTTGCCATTTACCGTCACCGTTGCCGGAGGTTGGCCAATGTGATGGTTCAGTATGCTTTTTACCGTAGCGGTAACCCGCTCACTGTCCCATGCGCCCGAAGCTTTTACGCCTTCGAGGTATGCTTTTACTTCGTTAAACAGCGTTTCATGATTCTGAAACTCTTGCCCTGCTTTTAGTCCGGAGAAAGCATTATATGGAAGTATGCCTTCCTTTTTAATGATTTTTATCACGGCATTCATTTCGGAACCTTCCCCGACATAGATCTGTCCCCTGGTTTCCACGAACAGCCGGGCACGCTCAAGGTATTCGTGGTATGCGATAAACATCTCCGAAAGTTTAATTTCCTGCCGTGTAAACCGGTAAATTTCCGATTCGAGCATTGAAATGGCTGAGTAGCTCCAGCAGGTGTTGGTGTTGCCCTGAGAAACGGGAGGCAGATGCCAATGGATGGTATACTCCTGCCGGTTGGAAGGAATTGAAAGGCTCTCATGACTCAATTTGAAGGTTTTGGAAAGCGCCTGCTTCTCACTTTTCTGTTCGTAATTTTCTATTCCTTTAAGGATGGTTTGCTGAAAATAGCCGGGTTCATATGAGATAAATGTTCCTTTATCGGTGCGTTGCGCAGCGGCCGTCAGCATTGTGCACGACAGAAATGCCAGGAGTACGTTCTTTTTCATGGGGATGCCTATTAATGTATTCTCCCCGCTGTCCGGTATTCCGGCTCAGCGGGGAGAATACGGTTTTTAATCTTTAAAGGATATCAATGGTATTTTTACCGGTGATTTTTTCACAATAATGACATTGAAGTTTGAGGTCTTTCTTGTCAATTACGGAAAAGCGGGTTGCAATGTTCTGATGATTCGTTACGCAGTTCGGATTAACACATTTCACAAACTTTCGTATTTCATCGGGGATTTCTACGTTACGTTTTTCAACTACCTTATAATCTTTGATAACTATAAGAGTAGCCGAGGGTGCGATGAGTGAAATTTTATTCACATCCTCACTTTCAAAAAACTTGTTTGCTACTTTAATAATGCCCTTTTTGCCGTATTTATGGCTGTCGAGGTTGATTCCTACGGTAATCTGCTTGTCGGTGCTTTCAAGATTGAGCATTTTAACAACCCTGAAAACACTTCCGGCGGGCAGGTGATCGATCACTGTTCCGTTTTCAATTGCTGAAACAACCAGCTCTTTCCTGATGTTATCGTTATTCATTGTTCTTGTTTTTCGATTGGTTGGCTGATTTATTTAACACCCAGTATTGAAGCCAGCAATGCCTGTCTTACGTATACTCCGTTGAGCGCCTGCTGGAAGTAGTAAGCCTGCGAAGTATTATCCACATCCTCGGTAATTTCGTTTACCCTTGGCAGAGGGTGCAATACCCGCATGTTGGGTTTGCAGCCGGCGAGCATCGACGCTGTCAGTATGTATGCATTCTTCACCTTTTCATACTCTATGGGATCGGAGAAGCGCTCCCTCTGGATGCGTGTCATGTAAACAATATCGGCAACGGGCATCACTTCAGCCAGATCGGTGTACTGATAATACTCAAGGTTGCTGTTTTTGATGTGCATCTTCACATAGCTCGGAAGTTTTAATTCCGTCGGAGAGACCAGGTGGAAGGTTGTGTTGAAGTTGCAGAGTGCCATTACATTTGAATGCACGGTGCGCCCATACTTCAGATCTCCTACAAATGCAACATTCAGTCCGTCGAGTTTGCCCTGGGTTTTTCGAATGGAATAAAGGTCGAGCAAGCACTGGGTAGGGTGCTGGTTTCCGCCATCGCCTGCATTGATTACAGGAACGGAAGCAACCTCACTGGCAAACCTCGCACTGCCTTCGCGCGGATGACGCATTACAATAATATCGCTGTAACTGCATACGGTCAGGATGGTATCTTTCAGCGACTCTCCTTTTGATACGCTGGAACTTGTAGCATCCGAAAATCCGATGACCTTTGCTCCAAGTCGCGAAGCGGCGCTTTCAAAACTCAGGCGGGTACGCGTTGAAGGTTCGAAAAAAAGCGTAGCCACTACATAGTCGCCTAAAATATTCTGGGTCGGCTTCTTTTCGAATTCCTCCGCCAGGTCAAGGATTTTCAGATATTCATCCTTGGAGTAATCGGTAATTGAAATCAAACTCCGGTTTTTCATGTTTTCGTTGCGGGTTTTTGTGTTATTGGTTTACAAATATACTTATCAGGTTTTTTGCTTCGGATGATTGTTGAAAAACGGTAAAAAAAAAGCCCCGATAAACGGGGCTGTTGACTATTTCACCAAGTTGTGTTTTTTGACGAACTCGTCGAGTACCTGGGTGAGGTTAGGAGTCCCGATTTCCTGAAGGTCATAGCCGACTTTTACGGTAGGCTTATTGATTTTAATGACCCTGGCAAGATCGATCGGTGTGCCGATAACAACTGCATCGCAGGGAGTGTTTTCGATTGTTTTCTCAAGGTCAGAAACCTGCTCGTCACCGTAACCCATAGCCGGAAGCAGCGTTCCGATGTTGGGATAAATGCGGAAGGTTTCGCTCAGTTTGCCAACGGTGTAGGGGCGGGGGTCGATCAGTTCGGCAGCACCAAATTTTAATGCTGCTACTGTTCCTGCTCCGATTTTCATTTCTCCATGGGTTAGTGTGGGGCCGTCTTCTACTACCAGGACTCTCTTGCCGCGGATGAGCTCAGGCTTGTCGACCGACAGGGGAGATGCTCCATCAATAATTATGGCCCCTGGATTGATCTTAGCAAGGTTGTCGCGAACGGTGTTGATATCGTCGAGCGAGGCGGAATCAATTTTGTTGATTACAATCACATCCGACATCCGGGCTACCACTTCACCGGGATAGTAGCTTACTTCAGCTCCCGGACGCAGGGGGTCGGCAACACCGATCATAAGATCGGGCTTGTAGAACGGGAAGTCATTGTTACCGCCATCCCATAGAATAACGTCGCATCCTGCAGAATCCTTCTCAGCTTCTCGAAGTATGGCTTCATAGTCCACTCCGGCATAAATAACATCGCCTCTGACTACATGTGGCTCGTATTCTTCCATCTCTTCGATGGTGCATTTGTGCTTATGCAGATCCTCAACCGTTGCAAAACGCTGAACTTTCTGGGCATTCAGGTCGCCGTATGGCATTGGGTGACGAACGGCAACAACCTTCAGGCCTTTTTCCATAAGGATTTCAATAATCCGGCGGCTGGTCTGACTCTTGCCGCAGCCGGTTCGGGTAGCCCCAACGGCAATCAAGGGTTTTGTGCTGCTGATCATGGTATCGCGCGGACCGAGCAACATAAAGTTGGCTCCTGCGGTATTTACAACGGCAGAAATGTTCATCAGACGCGGATAAGG
>JALHHH010000015.1:0-18176 GCA_022837485.1 Bacteroidales bacterium | reverse complement strand
AGAAAATACACAAATATCAACCTTGTGCTTCTTGATCAGAGCAGGGAGTTCCTCCTCGGCTAGAATGGGAATTCCATTTGGGTACAGTTCAACTCCTGCAAGTTCTTTGGGGTATGCGCGACCGTCGATGTCGGGAATCTGGGCTGCGGTAAACGCAACCACCTCGTACTCCGCTTTGCCGCGGAAGTAAGTGTTAAAGTTATGGAAGTCCCTTCCGGCAGCTCCGATAATGATAACTTTTTGTTTCATGGATTTGGTTTTTGTATTGTGACTGAGTGAAATAATTGCTCTGAATGTATTTCAGCTCTTTTACGGGCCCGGACAGGCTGGCGCCTGTTTTGTGAGCCTTGACCGGCAATCAGCCGCAAAAAAACCATTGCAAATATAGTTTATTAGATTTCTGTTCAAAGACTGTCGAATTTTTTTTTATTCATACCCGGCCTCAATATATTCCTTTATAAGTTACCAGAAACGTGTGATATTATTGATAATCAGGTATATATCTATTGTTAGTTTTCTGTTGAAAAAAAACTAAATTTGCCAGAGCTATTAAAAGCCGTATATGATAGAAAAACTCCTCACAGAAAAAGCCCTTTCTGCCGTTAAAGATTTGTACGATTTTGAGATGGATCCAGCTCAACTGGCGGTACAGCGTACCGCAGCCACATTCAGAGAACAGGGCGATTTCTCACTGGTTGTATTTCCGCTTCTGAAAGTTTCGCGGAAGTCTCCCGAGATAACTGCAACTCAACTTGGTGAAAAAATCCTGACTATCATGCCCGAAGCGGAATCTTTCGGTGTGGTTAAAGGGTATCTTAATATCCGTATAAGACCTTCCTGCTGGATTAATTTTCTGAACGATAAGCATCAGGATACGTCATTCGGAACCGTAGCAGTCTCTTCCGAAAAACCCGTTGTAGTAGAATATTCATCCCCAAATACGAATAAACCCCTTCATCTTGGCCACATCCGGAATAACCTGCTGGGGTCGTCGGTTGCCTCGCTGCTCGAAGCTACCGGCAAAAAGGTAGCAAGGGTGAATCTTGTCAACGACAGGGGCATCCATATCTGTAAATCGATGCTCGCATGGAAGCTTTACGGAAACGGAGAAACACCGGAATCAACCGGGAAAAAGGGCGATAAACTGGTGGGTGATTTCTACGTACTTTTTGATAAACACTACAAAGAGGAAATAGCCGGCCTTGTTGCCGGTGGTATGAGCGAAGAAGAGGCTGCTGCCGGTTCATTGCTTATGAAGCAGGCCCGGGAAATGCTCCGGAAATGGGAGGCCCGCGATGAGGAAACCCTAAGACTCTGGAGTACCATGAACGGATGGGTTTACAAAGGTTTCAATGAAACATACGAGCGTCTGGGAATCCGTTTTGATAAGATTTATTATGAATCGGAAACGTATCTGCTGGGTAAGAATCTGGTGGATGAAGGACTTGATAAAGGGGTCTTCTACCGCAAAAAAGATGGATCTGTTTGGATTGATCTTTCAACGGAAGGCCTTGACGAAAAATTACTGCTTCGCAACGACGGTACATCTGTGTATATGACGCAGGACCTGGGCACTGCTCAGCTGCGTGCAGAGGATTTTGAGCCAGAAAAGCTGGTGTACGTCGTTGGTAATGAGCAAAATTATCATTTTGATGTACTTCGCCTGATCCTGATTAAACTGGGACGCACCTGGGCCAGAGGTATCTACCACCTTTCCTATGGAATGGTTGAATTACCCGAAGGTAAAATGAAATCGCGCGAAGGTACCGTCGTAGATGCCGACGATCTGATGGATGAGATGATCTCCACGGCAAAGTCGATGACGGAAGAACTGGGGAAAATTGAAGATTTTGACAGTGAAGAAGCTGAAAATCTGTATCGTATGGTTGGTCTGGGTGCTCTTAAGTACTTCATCTTAAAGGTTGACCCGAAAAAGAACATGACGTTTAATCCACGCGAAAGTATCGACTTTAACGGCAATACCGGACCATTTATCCAGTACACTCATGCCCGTATACGCTCAGTCCTCAGGAAAGCCCTTGAGGAAAATGAATTGGATGCTGCTGTTAAAATTAATGCTAAAGAAAGGGATCTGCTGATTATTCTAAGTCAGTTTCCGGATCTCGTGAAAGACGCAGCTTCATCATTCAGTCCATCTTTGTTAGCCAATTATCTCTTCGAACTGGCCCGGGAATACAATCAGTTCTACCATGAGTATACCATCCTCAAGGAAGAAGATAACAGCATCCGGCAATTACGCTTAATGCTTTCGAAGCTGACAGGCAATGTTATCAAAACCGGAATGAATCTACTTGGAATACAAGTGCCGGAGAGAATGTAAGTAAACCAGTCCCGGTTTGAGCGCAGATTTTTATCAATCTCTGCCATAACGGCTCATTTATTTTATTTATAAGCTGATAACCCGTACTTTTGACGCCTGCTACAACAATGCGTGCTTCGGATTGTTGATATATTTTAACATCAAAATTTTTTCAAATGATCATTTCCAAAAACAAGGTGGTTTCACTCTCGTATGAGCTGAAACTCGACAATGCTGCAGGTGAAACCGTAGACAAGGCAGATGCTTCACAACCGCTTGTGTTTCTCTATGGTGCCGGAAACCTGCTTCCTAAATTTGAATCAAATATTGCAGATCTGAAAGTTAACGATAATTTCGAATTCACTCTGGATTCGGAAGACGGTTATGGCCCCGTTATCGGGGAAGCCGTTGTAGAACTTCCCATAGATATTTTTATGGTAGATGGCAAAATAGACCCTGAAATGGTTCAGGTGGGTAACGTTGTTCCTATGCAGGATAACGAAGGCAGACCCTTAGATGGTCTTATTGTTGAAGTAACAGACGAGAAGGTAAAGATGGACTTCAACCACCCCATGGCAGGAAAAACCCTGCACTTCAGCGGAACTATTCTTGAGGTCCGCGAAGCAACTACCGAAGAAATAAGTCACGGTCACGTGCACGGTCCTCAGGGCCATCAGCACTGATGTATTTAAAATGAGAATAAAAAAAGCAGCCTCCCGGTTGCTTTTTTTATGTTTGTAATTACTGTCCTTTAAGAATTTAAATACTTTCACACCGATTACCAATGATTTAACGAAGTCGCTGATACAACACCGTTGGAAAATCCGGTTATGCTGAAATAAGAAATACAGCCGGCTGACGGGGAACCTCAAACCTTGCGCTCCGCCATTCGCGGACTGTGCGCGTTACGATGATTTCATCCGGAAGGCTGATATTAATTGCCATGCACAGGGTAGTGCCATTGCTGCAGCTGCTCAGGATTGCTTCCAGCATCTGCCGGTTCCGGTAGGGTGTTTCAATGAAAATTTGTGTGGAATGATTTCGTAAGGAATCCCTTTCCAGTTCCTTAAGTTTTTGTGACCGCTCGTTTGGTTTAACGGGCAGGTAGCCGTGGAAGGTGAAATGCTGACCGTTTAATCCCGATGCCATGAGCGACATTATAATGGAAGAGGGTCCCGACAGTGGAATTACCCGAATGCCCCGTTCGTGTGCAATACGCACTAGTCCTGAACCGGGGTCGGCAACTGCCGGACACCCGGCTTCCGATAGCAGGCCGATATCCATGCCTTGCTCTGCCGGTTCCAGAAATGAAATAATCTCATCGGCCGGGGTATGTTCGTTGAGGATAAAAAAAGTGGTTTCTTCATCAAAATTCTTGGAATATCCGCATTTGCGCAGAAAGCGCCGTGCGGTTTTCAGCTCTTCCGCCACATATACATCTATACGCCGGAGCAATGCCAGATTGTACTCAGGGAGCACCTGAACCGGGGGAGTATCGCCCAGAAGAGTGGGAATCAGATAGAGATTTCCGGGTAACGTTTTCATTTAACTTGGATTGAATGGGAGGTGATCAAGGTCAACATTTCCGCCCGACAGAATGATGCCGGTTGAAACTTCCCGGACGTTGATTTTATCTTCAAGTATAGCAGCAAGCGGAACAGCGGATGAAGGTTCTACGATTATTTTCATTCGTTCCCAGATGAGCCGCATTGCGTGTACAATGCTATCTTCGCTTACGGTTACGATGTCATCAACGAATTTACGGATAATGGGAAACGTAACGGAGCCGAGCGAGGTCCGTAATCCGTCGGCAATGGTCTGAGGGTTGACCGATGGTACAAAAGCCCCCGATGTAAAGCTTTGCCAGGCATCGGCAGCGCCAAGTGGTTCGGCGGCGATTACCCGGATATTCGTACCAAAATATTCTGCCGCAAGTGCTGTGCCGCTCAGCAGTCCTCCTCCGCCAACTGGTGCGATCAGCTGAGTTATTTCCGGAATGTCCTGTATCATCTCCAGCGCTGCAGTAGCCTGTCCGGCTATAATCCGTAAGTCGTTATATGGGTGTATTTCGCATGCTCCGGTTTTACGGATAACTTCGGCAAGGGTTTCTTCCCTGGCTTCGAGAGTGGGTTTGCAAAAGGTAACAATACCCCCGTAGGATTCAACAGCGCTTATTTTAATTTTACTTGAATTTTCAGGCATTACCACGTATGCCCGGGTTCCTTTACGTTTGGCGGCCAGTGAAAGAGCAGCGGCATGATTGCCAGAAGAATGTGTTGCAACACCGCGTCTCAGGGTTTCATCGTCAAGCTGAAATACGGCATTGGTTGCACCCCTCGATTTGAAAGCTCCGGCTTTCTGGAAGTTTTCGCATTTGAAAAAGAGGTTGCCTCCGGTTATTTCGTTGATAGCAGCACAGGTCAGTACCGGTGTACGGTGAATCCAGGGAGCAATACGAATGGCAGCCTCTTCAATGGATCGTTTGTCGGGTGTTAAGTTGCTCATTACAGTTCTCCCTTGCGAAGTTTGATGATCAGCCTGTCGGTTGCTTTATCCAGCATTTCATAGGTTTTACTGAAATCAGCCCTGCCGCCGTAATAAGGATCGGGCACGGCAAGGTTACTGCCGGGTTCAGAAAGGTTCATTATAAAGTCAACTTTTTTGAGATCATCCTTTGTGCGTGCCATGGAAGCTACATCCCGGTAATTATTGGCATCCATAACATAAATACGGTCAAAGTATTCGAAATCTTCCGGTTTGAAAAGCCTTGCTCTAAGACCGGAAATATCGACACCGAATTGTTTTGCGGTTTCAATACCCCGTCTGTCGGGACGGTCACCGTTGTGAAACGCTTCAAATCCGCACGAATCCACTTCGGCGTCCAGTTTATGTTCGAGGAGTTTATGCCTTAGTATGCCTTCTGCAAGTGGGGAGCGGCAGATATTTCCCAGGCACACCATCAGTATTTTCTTCTTCATCGGTATCTTTTTAAAAAACAACCCCATCGCAGAGCATCCGGATGAGGTTATTGAAGGATTGACCGGAAAGGGGTCAGATTTTAATTTTCTTTTCAATTTCTTCAACGTAATTCCTGAATTGTTTGTCGGTTTCAATCAGGTTATTAACGGTTCGGCAGGCATGCAGAACGGTGGCATGGTCTTTATTTCCGCAATGCAATCCGATGGTGGCCAGTGAGCTTTTGGTATGTTTTTTCGAAAAGTACATGGCCAGTTGACGGGCCTGTACGATCTCCCGTTTACGGGTTTTTGAATTCAGGTGATCGACTTGAATATTGAAAAAATCGCAGACTACTTTCTGGATATAATCGATGGATATTTCTTTGGATGTGTTTTTGACGAACTTATCAATCATCTGGCGGGCCAGGTCGATGGTAATGGCTTTTTTATTCAGGGATGACTGGGCCATAAGAGAAATGAGAGCGCCTTCCAGTTCCCTGACGTTGGTGGTGATGCTGTATGCCAGATATTCAATAACTTCCTCGGGCATTTCGATGCCATCTTTATAGAGGCGTTTGTTCAGAATGGCAATCCGCGTTTCGAGGTCGGGCACCTGCAGGTCGGCGGCAAGTCCCCATTTAAAGCGGGAAAGAAGACGCGGTTCAATGCCTTTCATTTCAACGGGTGCCTTATCGGAAGTAATTACGAGCTGATGGCCGTTTTGATGCAGATGGTTGAAGATGTGAAAGAAAACGTCCTGGGTTTTTTCCTTTCCTGAAAGGAACTGGATGTCGTCCATCAACAGAACGTCGATCATCTGGTAGAAATGGATAAAATCGTTTTGGTTGTTATTTTTTACGGCATCGATAAATTGCTGGATAAACTGCTCGGCGGTAACATAAAGCACAGTTTTATCGGGAAAATTATTTTTTACCTGAATGCCGATGGCGTGAGCCAGATGCGTTTTTCCGAGACCGTTGGCGCTATATATAAAGATAGGGTTGAAAGCAGTTTTACCGGGGTTTGTGGCTACAGCATAACCGGCTGAGCGGGCCAGACGGTTGCAATCGCCTTCGATGAAGTTGTCGAATGAATAAGATTCGTTGAGTTGAGAATGGACCTTTATTTTTTTTAGGCCCGGGATGACAAAAGGGTTGGGAATTTCTTTGGTAGATCCCCTGTTAAGGTCTATGGGCATGGTAACGGAAGGATTGCCGATGGCGCCTCTGTTACTGGTCGGGACCTGTATGGTATAGGCTGCCCTGGCATCGGAGGAGCTCTCCATAATGATGCTGTATTCAAGGCGACCACTGGGACCTAATTCATTTTTAATGGTTTTCTTGAGCAAATTGATGTAATGCTCCTCGAGCCATTCATAAAAAAACTGACTGGGAACCTGAATTGTAAGAACACTTTCTTCGAGTTTTATTGGAGTAATTGGAGCAAACCAAGTCTTAAAGCTTTGATAGTTAATGTTGTCCTTGATGATTCTTAGGCAGTTTTCCCAGACTTCCTGATAGTCTTTTCTCATTCCTCTTGCTAAAGTTTATAAAAACCAACTTAAAATAAACACAATTCCAAAATCTCAATGTAACGCTGGTTATCTGACACCTGATTTCCAACACTTTTAACTTTCACGAGACTACAGGTGGATTTTTCAACAAAATTGGCTTTAAAAAAGTTAAAAAAAAAGTCATTTTGGACTTGCTTTTTCAGAAAATTAGTTGTAATGCCAAAAGGCCTCTCTCCCCTAATTGACTTGTAGTTCAGGACTTATTCAGTTCGCAAATATATGATCTCATTGTCATACGTTTTTCTGAATTTGGCATTCACGTCATCCGCTTTCATCCGTCTAACCTTGTATGTAATGCTACATTCAATATCGTATTGATTATCAAGTAATAACAAGTTTTCTTCCTTAATAATCCGCATGACATCGTTCATTGCCGGGTACTTGAATTTTAATTGATATACTTCATTCACAGTCTTTTCAACAATCCTGGCCTGACTTAAGGCATCCTGAGTGGCAGTTTTATAAGCCTGAATAAGACCGCTCACACCAAGCTTTGTCCCGCCAAAGTATCGTATAACCACTACCAGAACGTTGGTAAGGTCAAACGAAAGTATCTGTCCGTGAATCGGCCTTCCAGCTGTTCCCGACGGTTCCCCGTCGTCGTTCATTCTCCAGGCAGACTTGTCGGCACCTATTACATAGGCATAACAATGATGACGGGCATCAAAATATTCCTTCCTCAATGCCTCCAGTACTGCTTTTACTTCCGATTCACTCTTCACGGGTAATGCCCTTGCTATAAACTTGCTGCCCTTTTCCTTGTATAAACCCGTTGAGGGTTCGTCAATCGTAAAATAAGTGTCAGAAAATAACATTTTTGCAGTAAAATTCCAGAAATCCTTATTAACAGGCCATTTCCCCTCCCTAAAAAGATCAGCCGATTATTTGTCAAACATAACAAATTTTCACATCACGCCCAAACCATTTTCTGAAATCTGATGTCCTTTTGATAAAACTTATTTTATATTTTGCCTTCAAGGCTGAAAACGGTTGCCCGCAATTTTTGAAACGTTTTCCAGTTTTCATTTCAATCTGCTACTTTTGCCGTTGTTCAGGCAGATTCCGGAAATAGGAATATCCTTGACCGGTCCCGGCTTCTTATACCATAATTATACTGGTAATTAAAATTGTATTTATGATCGATAACTATGCCGGTGAACTGTCCGCACTGCTTACAGCAGTTTTCTGGACCATTACTGCCCTTGCCTTTGAATCGGCCAGCAAAAAGGTTGGCTCCCTTCCGGTTAATATCATCCGGCTGTTTCTTGCTTTTCTGTTACTCGGTTTTTTTGGCCTGGCAACACGTGGTTCATTTTTTCCTCTCGGAGCCTCCAGTCACCAGTGGATATGGTTATCCCTCTCCGGTTTAATCGGTTTTGTTCTGGGTGATCTCTTTCTCTTTCAGGCATATGTAGTAGTAGGAGCACGCATTTCCATGCTCATAATGGCGCTGGCGCCTCCCATTGCTGCGCTTACCGGCTGGCTTATCATAGGAGAAACTATGAGCCTTAAGGCCCTCTTTGGGATGATTCTTACATTGGCTGGTATCAGCATGGCAATCCTTGCCCGGAAGGAACCGAACGGCACAGCGCCCAATGGACGGTTTTCAAATCCTTTCAAATTTAAATATCCGCTTAAAGGTCTTCTCCTGGCTTTTGGAGGTGCGGCAGGACAAGGGGTGGGCCTCGTTCTCAGCAAATTCGGGATGCAGGATTATAATGCTTTTGCAGCTTCACAAATCCGGGTTCTGACAGGAGTAGCCGGATTTGTTATAGTCATTACTGCCTATCGTTCCTGGGGAAGTGTACGTGCAGCCCTGGAAAACAGGAAAGCCTTGAAACGACTCAGCATTGGTGCTTTCTTCGGGCCCTTTCTCGGGGTCTCATTTTCCCTTATTGCTGTCAAGTATACATCCTCCGGCATTGCCTCCACTATTATGTCCATAGTCCCGGTTCTGATTATAGCACCTGCGGTGATTCTTATGAAAGAGAAGGTATCCTGGCGTGAAATTGCCGGTGCCGTTGTTGCCGTTGCTGGCGTATCGCTGTTTTTTCTTTGAAAAAGGTTTTAGTTTATCCGGGTATGACTTTATTATACTCTTCCCATTTCTGCCTTAACTGAAGAGTTGCTCCGGCGTGCTCCCAGGTATTCAGTCGCACTCTTTCCGGATTGTCCAACCCCTGCGACTGCTGCCCGTACAGGAGTGAATACCATTCAACGCCATCCGGCAAGTCGCCCGAAGTGCGGGGAATTATATGAAGATGAAGATGTTCTACACTCTGCCCGGCAATTTCTCCCTCCTGCAGCGACCAGTCAAAGGCCTCCGCATTATATACCTGCATAAGAAAATGGGTTACCTTTCTGGCAAATGCGAAAAAACGGCTGATTTCATCTTCTGAAAGATCGAAAAGGCTGCCGGCATGATGTTCGGGAACTATAAGCGAATGGCCGGGCAGCAACGGACTTATATTATAAATTGCCAGTATTCCTCCTTCCAAAGCAAAACTGCTCTCTGCGGCCTGATCGCCGCAAAACGGACATAGTTTTTCCATCAGTAATAATGTGTTTCAACCAGCGGCTCCCAAAGCGTCCGGTATCGTTCGTCACCGGCTCCTTTGCACGCAGGTTCAAAAATACAGTTTGTATGATCCCCCGTATCGGTTATGGTAAAAAATGTACAGGGCGACTTGCTGCACATACGGTCTTTACAAAGTGTGGTTTCATTGCAGCACGACCTGCCCAGTGGCCAGAAGAAATCGTTCATAACCCATGGCGCATGTCCGGAAACGTTTGTCATCAGTTTCAAAGCGTCTATGCACGCGCTGCGTACCGGTTCGTCAGTAGAAGCTGGAATTTTGCTGCGAAGTTTATCCAACATGGAGCTGTCTGAAAATTCTATGCATCCCATTCGCAGCAGTACCCTTTGCATGTGGTAATCCATAACAGGTATGTAATTTTCCGGATCGGATGCATCCGTAAGCCCGGCTTCCATAAGCAGCTTGAAGAGGAAAGATGCTTTTTTTAGCTTCGGATCGCTAAACGCTTCTGTCGATGCTAAAATTTCATAAAACCCATTGCCGTTATTCCGCAAATAACCTCCGGAATTTTTTACGATTTCTGAAAATAAAGCTCCATACGAATGCTTTACAAATTGATTCAACCCTATGTATAGCCGGCTTCTTTCCTCTATTCTGTCGAGCGTGGATTCCTTACTGCACCTTTTACAACTGAAAGCAGAAAGCAGTGCGTCTGAAACCTCGATCGTTGAACGTGCAACTACTTCATCCGGGAAAAGCAGCCACGATCTGGTTTTTGCAAGAGAAAGGAAAACACCTTCCAGGTAATCCCAGCCAAACAGATTTTCAGGGATGCATGCGAGGTTTCGGGTTTGGTGACAAATCGCTACGGCATTAAATAACATGCTGTATTTGAGCTCTATGTCATCAATTTCCTTTAAGAAAGGACGTTCATAAAAAATATTCCTGATGCGGAGTTTTCCGAGGATTTCTCCAATCCTGCGGCAGCGCTCCGCATCGGGAAAGGCTTGAACTTTCATTGATTAATCAAAAACAATTTTCATCTCCACCCTGCGGTTTTTCTGACGGCCGGCAGCGGTTTTGTTATCGGCAACCGGAAGTTCCTGACCAAACCACTCTGTTCGTATCCTGTATTCTTCCACGCCTTTCATGATTAGATAATCTTTAACGGCCTGAGAACGGTTACGGGAAAGTGCCATGTTTGACTCAGGATTACCCGTGTTGTCGGTATGTCCTGAAAGCTTAACTTTCCATTGCGGCCGTTCCATAAGCAGGCTTGCCAGTTCATCGAGTGAGGGGTATGATATCTTTTTAATGATGGCTTTACCCGATTCAAATTCCAGATTGGAGAATGCTCTGTCGATGATGGCTTTTTCTTCCTTTTTGATTTCAGGACAGCCGTTGTTCTCCGGTACACCAGGTATGGTCGGACAACGGTCGTATTTATCGGATATTCCATCGGTGTCGGTGTCGGGGCATCCCATAAACTCAGGTTTTCCTGGTATAGTCGGGCATTCGTCTTCTTCATCCGGAATCCCATCTTTATCGGTATCGGCAAAGGGACATCCTCCAAATTCGGACTTGCCGGGAGTGTCGGGACAAAGATCGATGCGATCGGGGATTCCGTCGCCGTCGCGGTCGGGACATCCATTCAGGGCGGCAGGGCCTGGCTGATCGGGACATTCATCCATGTGATCAGGAATACGGTCACCGTCGCTGTCGGGACATCCGTCGAGTTCGGGAAGTCCGGCATGGTCGGGACAACGGTCATCCTTATCGGCAATGCCATCGCCGTCGCGATCCGGGCATCCTTTCATGGCAGCAGTACCGGCTTCGTTCGGACAATCGTCTAGGTGGTCGGGGATTGAATCGCCATCGGCATCCGGACAACCGCGCATGGGCCAGGAGCCTTGCAGATCGGGACACAGATCCTTTGCATCGCTTACGCCATCGCGGTCACCGTCTTTGTCAGCCTTTCGGAAGACCGGAATTTTTGCCATTACATAGAAATCCATGGAATAGCTTTCACGGGCAAGCCTGTTGGTAATAATAGAGTTGGATCCTATCCAGAAAGAGCCTAAACGAAAGCTGAGACCGGCATTGAAACGGTTATAATCGTCAAGTTGCATGGGTAACGCTACGCCAAACCATTGAATATCATACCTTGGTGTAAATGTGTAAGATGTGGCATAATGCGATTTTGATTCCAGTCCCGTTCCTTTCCGTAAGGCAATAAAAGGAGTGAAGTTGAGGTAAAAATCACTTCCAAGATTATAATCAAGCTGCAAACTTAAAGCTGTTGGCAAAGCCATACGGAACGATTCGTTTGCAACTTTGTTGGGATAAAATTGATCTTCGATGATTTTGGCTACATCGTTCACGGAATTGATTTCAAATCCCTTGATATACCAGTTTTCAACATCGGCTCTGAAGTTCTGGGTGTTCAGACCTTTATCGTACCGTATTGATCCAAGGTCGAGAAGAGAAACACCGATTCGGAACAGGTATTTGTCCTTGTTGCGCATCAGGAGTCCGTCTTGCCCATCCAAAGAGTAGGTATATTTTTTTATATCGGGTCTGTACTCATAAACAAATCCGAGATCGATGCCAAACCCGGGTCCTGGAAGGTTTTCAGTGGTAAACTTTCCATCCTCATCGAACGATTCGGAGATGCCATAATTTATATCCGAACGAAAAAGTGAAAGAGTGTCGGGGGTGTTGAAACGATACGAAAGGTTATCTACATACATATATCCGGATCCCATGCCCTGAAGATACTTAAGGCTAACACCGCCTTTCAGGAAATGCTTTTCTTTATTCAGCAGCACAGTTGCAATGCTGAACCCTACCTCTGCCCATGCATTTGTTTGCATGCTGAAATTTGCATTAGTCAGTGTTTTAAACCAAAGATCCTCGTAATCAAACTTCTCGCTGGCCAGTTGTGCCAGATCTTCGGAAATATTATCGATATTAGCAAATGCACGTACTCTCGACGTAAAGCCAATGGCAGTATTGTTATTAATATTAATCATAAAGGAAGGTAGGATGGCTCCTCCATTAACGAATGCCGATTTATCCTTTCCGTTATAGTTACGGTTAACGTAATCTGTTCCAAAATTTTCCTGCTCCCACAGATCGGGCTTGAAAAATGCCTTGCGATTGAGGGAAACAAAATCATTGTTCACCGACATTTCAATGCCAAACAGAGCCATATCAAACCGGTAACGGCTGTCGGCAATGGATGCCGGTTGAAGCAGAAGCCCGCTCACTCCGCTGTAGTTGCTTTGGGAGAATGGCAGAAATCCCTGAGCATTAAGTTTTTGTGGATGCGTCAGGATGAGAAGCAAAAAAAACAATAATGAAATTGCGCTGCTCTTTTTCATAAAGTGTTTGTGTTTGAGTATTTGCTAAATGTACGACGAAAATTATCAAATGATTTTGCCTTAGTGAACATGTTATTCACCGGTTTATGTGGAAAAAATGTAATGGTAACCGGCTTTTCGGGATAAATATTTCAGCCGGCTGCAATAAGCACGATAGCCAGCAGGGCCAATGCTATGCCTGCCCAGTTGACCGGCCGGAGTTTTTCCCTGAATACCAGAAATCCGATAAGAGCTGAAAGGGTTACCACACTTACATTTAACACCGGGATAAATACCGAGACCTGCATCTTTTCGAGTCCTTTGAGCAGGAAAAACATCGAAGCCCAGTTTAGCATACCCAATACAAGGCCGGCTCCGATGCTGCGGCCGTTTAATTTGCCTGCTCCGTTACCAATTCTAACAACCGAACCGGCTGTTCCAATAATAAAAGCCACAAAAAAGGAGGTGGCTGCATACGTAATATAAGCCTGCTCATCGCCGGCAGGCAGAAAATAATGCTGGGTAATTTTTACAATTGAATCGTTGAGACCCAGTAATATAAAAACACCCAGAGGTATAAGAAAGGCAGATCCGGGTACTTTTATTTTTCCTTCTTTTTTCAGGGAAAGCCAAAAGGCAATCAGGGCGAGGATAATACCTGTGATTTTTAAAGCTCCGGCATTATCCCCAACAACAAGTATCCCGAGCATTACCGGAATTATCACAGACATGCGGCTGCTTATGGCCGTAATAGCCATTCCTGCTTTCCGTGTTGACAATCCGAAAAATACAAATCCTGAGATCAGCAGAATACCTGTAATTACGGACAGAATAACCATGCGTTCCGGCGATTCGGAAAAGCTGCTGAACTGCCATCCAATAGTTGAAAATCCAAATAGGGCTCCGATAATATAATTTGTAGTAATTGCAGAAAAATCGTCAATACCGAGCTTTTGGAAGATCCTGAAGCTAACAAGGATGAGCGTGGAAGCAGCGATGGCGGAAAAAAGATAAATCATGCGTTCGGTATTTAGATGTCCTGCTGGATGATTCCGTGTTTAATGCTTCGATATCATAATGAATGCCGGTATGTATTCGCTGGCTGACCAATATCTGAAAACACCTTTTGCAACCTTTTCAAGTGGTTGCAGGGTGAGCGTTCCGTCTTTTGCAAACAGCGCAAGGGTGGCTTTCCCGCATGTTCCGGGCAGAAGCCGGTCGTTTTGAAAGCAACTTCTCAGCAGGCTTCCAAGGCTTACCATCCCCATCTTTTCCGGTGGAAAGTTGCCGGTAATAAACCGGAGAAATTCCGGTACCGCCTGAAGCATTACCGATGCTTCCATCAGACTGATGCCAAGTCCGAGTACGATTTGGTCGTGATCTTCAATAATAAATGTGGTTTCCGTCAGCTCATCTGCAAGAAACCCTGTACCCGGCAGACTATTGAAGCCTTCGCAGAGGTATTCTGATTCATCGAATGCAATCCAGGCAGCTCCCTTTACGTCAAGTACTTCCTGTAGCGAAAGGGGTCTTCTGAAAGTTTGCATGCATTCAGAAGGACAAGCATCCAGATGGTCAAATCCACTGTAAAATCCGGGCTCCTGTCCATCCCTTTCCGTTCGAAGGAGGTAAATTTTCCGGGCAACATCTTCTGCCTTATCGGGTTCCATTCCGCAATCGCAAAGCCATTGCTGACTCAGGAATCCGGGAATGGGAGAGGGGGTAAGGAAAAGATAGGTAATGATAATCAAGATCTTATCCTCAAATATTTCAGCATCAGAAAATCCTGCATCCGCTAAAGCCAGTAATACGGGATCGGAATCTGCAATTCTGCGGATATATTGGGCTGTGAGCAGGATGTTGTTACACAGTAATTCAGGTGAAAGCAAGGAGGGATTGATGATGCGGATTCGCACCGCACCTCTTTCGGAACGGGTAAACATCAGGGCAAGTGCATCGCCCTGATCCGGAACTACCGTCACTTTCCTGCAAATTCCGTCGACAATGTAATAACCCATTTTTACAGATTTATTTCTTTGTGTTTCTTCCGGATACAATTTATTGAAGTGAGTCAGCGGGCGCAAAGGTATTAAATCGCCTGTTGCTTGTGTAAACGCGGGCAATCGGATTTCGCGATTTCGGATTAACTTTGCACACGAAAAACCCGGTATGACGAATAAACAACTTGAACAGCTGGTAATCCAAAGTCTTGAGCCATTGTACGGTATTGAGGAGGCGAGATCGCTTCAGCGATATCTTTTCAGAGCTCTGACGGCCTTTGACGGGTTGTCGGAATGGCTTTTAATCCGGGATAAGGAGGCCGGAAAGGATCTGGAAACCGACATTCGTAAAGCACTTGACGAACTTCTTACCTATAAGCCAATCCAGTATGTTACAGGGAAAGTATGGTTTTGCGATTTTGAATTTACGGTTCGGCCGGGAGTCTTGATTCCCAGGCCGGAAACCGAAGAGCTGGTTTACCTGATACGAAACCGCTGCAACAACCGGCGTGGATTGAGAATTCTGGATATTGGAACCGGCAGCGGGGCCATTGCCGTTTCTCTTGCTAAACTACTGAAGGATGCCGATGTTGAAGCAACCGATGTCAGCGATGAGGCTCTCAGCATTGCTGCTGTTAACGCCGGGAAGCTGGGAGCAGGGGTCGGATTCAGAAAAGAAGATATCCTGAATCCTCCGGATGGTGAATGCAAACCGGTTTATAACCTTATTGTTAGTAATCCGCCCTACGTTAAGCGGTCGGAGATTGCAAAAATGCAAAGCAATGTTCTAGATTTTGAGCCTTCACTGGCCTTATTCGTCAACGATGACCAACCTCTGATATATTACGATGCGATAGCTGCATATGCAAGACGAATGCTGCTTGCAGATGGTGAACTCTGGTTTGAAATAAACGAATGCGAAGGCAATTCCATGATCCGGCTACTGGAAAGTCATTCGTTTTCCGGCATCCGGATAATGAAAGATTTTCACGGCAAAGACCGCTTTGCCTGTGCAGCACTTGTCAGCAGCTGAATGCTTCGATATCTCATCTGCAATCATCAATTTAAGACCGAAACATCCCGAAAGGTCTCTGACCTGATGTAAGAGATGGCCAGGCAAATATTTTACCTGTTACCGACAAAAATTCAGATCTAATACCGATATTTGCGCCTTAAGTGTGAAGCAGATAAACTTTTTACATTGTTTTCGTGTTCACTTTTTAACTATTAATCTACCTGCATGTCCAGATTTTTACTTCTTCCGGTTTTGCTTTCCCTTCTTGCCCTGTCGGTCAGCGCACAGAAAGCCAAATCCTATTACATGCTGAAGCTGAACGATAAGAGTAATTCAAGTTACAGCATTTCAGATCCTTCTGCATTTCTTTCTGCAAAGTCCATCGAACGCAGGCTGGTGCAGCGTATTCCGGTAAATGAAACCGACCTTCCTGTCAGTCCGGCGTATCTGGAGCAAATCAAGGCTGCCGGAGCCGAGGTGGTTTATACCTCCAAATGGTTGAATACGGTAATCATTCATACCGATGAAGCTACGCTGAAAAGTGTGATTGCAGCAAAACCTTTTATTCTTGATGTTAAGGAAGCTGACCATTTGTTCCGCAACCGGATTCAACACACCCGTAAGGCACATTTCGAAAACGAACGACTGGAGCGGATATCAAACCGTCACAAGGAATATAAATCGACCGGAGCATTTAATTATGGTCCATCCGGTAATCAGGCGCAGATGATTAGCATTGACCAGCTTCATAGCCAGGGTTTTACGGGGAAAGGTATAACCATAGGAGTTATTGATGCAGGCTTTAACAGTGTGAATACTCTTGCGGCATTCGACAGCATCCGGGCAAACGGGCAAATTCTTGGTACCAGGGATTTTGTACAGCCGGGCAACAACGTATACGCCACAAACATAAGTACGCATGGCATGATGGTTTTATCTACCATGGGTGGTAATTTACCGGGACAAATAGTTGGCACGGCTCCTCATTCTGCCTACTGGCTGCTCAGGTCGGAAGATGCAACCGCCGAATACCTCATGGAAGAGTATTACTGGGTTAATGCAGCGGAATTTGCCGATTCGGTCGGGGTTGATGTTATCAACTCTTCGCTGGGATACAATACCTTTGACAATCCCGCCGAAAACCATACCTATGCCGATATGGACGGAAATACTACTCCTGTTACAATAGGAGCAGATATGGCAGCAGCCAAAGGCATACTTGTGGTAAACAGTGCCGGAAATTCAGGCTCCGGACAATGGCAATTCATTACTGCACCTGCGGATGGCGACAGTGTATTCACAATAGGTGCGGTGGATGCAAACGGTTTGTATGCCTCGTTCAGTTCACGCGGTCCCACCTCCGACGGTCGGACTAAACCGGATGTAACGGCACAGGGGCAAAGTACCATTGTGGCAACCATACCATCCGGAGTAGCAGGAGGCAGTGGTACGTCGTTTTCATCGCCAATCATTGCAGGAGCAGCTGCATGTCTGTGGCAGGCTAACCCAACCATGAGCAACATGGATCTTATGCATGCAATTAAAATGAGTGCATCGCAAGCCTCAAACCCGGATAACCAAAAAGGATGGGGCATTCCAAACTTTTCACTGGCAAATAATTTACTGACTAATTCACTGATTCAGATTAAACATCAGTCCCATTCTGTTAAGACTTTTCCTAACCCGTTTTCCTCCTATGTTAATGTGGAAATTACCACGGATCGGTCAATCGTGGTTGATATCCGCATCATCAACTCAAAAGGAACGGAAGTGGTTGCTATGAACGGGATAGAAGTTTCAAAAGGTAAAAACCTGGTGGTTCTTCAAAATCTTGAACGGCTTACGAACGGGATTTATATGATTACAGTCTCGGATGGTTATTTTGTCAGCGCATCGAAGGTGATAAAGTAACCCGAAATTTTTCTGATACTATTTTAAGAATCCGGCCAGCGCCGGATTTTTTATTGTCTGTTAATACGTTAGCTTGTTTTTACATGGAATATATCCCCAAAATAATCGAATAATTTGAAAGCTCTGTAACATCGTACACAAATAGATGAAAAATCAGGGGTTATTCTCAATCCGAAAATACATAAGATCATAATAACTTCCTATGCCGTAAAGGGCAGGGAACCCATTCCGCCAATATCGAAATGTCATCAACGGCCTTATCGGAATATTACCGGAATTACTTCTTATAGTCTGCACATGCAAACCGGAAACGGGGAAGGCAAGGAGTTCTTATTTAGGCTTGCTGTTGCCGCACTTGATAAGGATTCATAGTTGAGATGATAATACTTCGTTTGAAAGTTGGTTGAACTAAATCCCGCATGCGCGGGATAGCTTGATCAAAAATACCCGATTCTTTCCGTTATACAGGAATTATTCACCATAAAAATTCTTGATATGAGA
>JALHHH010000092.1 GCA_022837485.1 Bacteroidales bacterium | reverse complement strand
CTAAAAAAACAATCTTATATTCATCAAACAGCTGAGCATCAGCTGTATTTTTTGTTGTTATTAACGGCTTTTAATCGCACCGCTTATGGAATTGAAATGAACAAATGTCTGCCAAGTTGGATTGATGGATGTATACTTTTAATCGCACCGCTTATGGAATTGAAATCAAGTAGATAGACTTATTCATTGACGGGTTGTGGCTTTTAATCGCACCGCTTATGGAATTGAAATTACGTTTTGCTCGCATCTTTTGGCATAGCCTCATCACTTTTAATCGCACCGCTTATGGAATTGAAATTTCGTTCTTGTCCTGAATAAAATCCGTTGCTGGTTCACTTTTAATCGCACCGCTTATGGAATTGAAATCAAGTAGATAGACTTATTCATTGACGGGTTGTGGTTCTTTTAATCGCACCGCTTATGGAATTGAAATTAGCGAAGACAGGCTCAACACCTTCATTTTTCTTGCTTTTAATCGCACCGCTTATGGAATTGAAATTGAATTCTGGTATAAGAAAGCACTTGAGATATTATGCTTTTAATCGCACCGCTTATGGAATTGAAATATAACTTTAGACTTTTCATTGCCAATTTGATTGACACTTTTAATCGCACCGCTTATGGAATTGAAATTGTGACTTCCGATATGCTTTCCGCCTCGGTATGCCTTTTAATCGCACCGCTTATGGAATTGAAATTGCCATGTCATAGATTATTACTTTTTTTATGATGACTTTTAATCGCACCGCTTATGGAATTGAAATAACGCAGGGTGGACAAGCAGGTTATTTTCCAATTTACTTTTAATCGCACCGCTTATGGAATTGAAATGATGCGATCTCTTTCGTGTACCTGAAACTTCCGCTTCTTTTAATCGCACCGCTTATGGAATTGAAATTCCCGATTCTGTCGTGCCGGGATCTATTCCAAGTATTTCTTTTAATCGCACCGCTTATGGAATTGAAATTAAAAAACTACGATACAGACATGCTTGGCGGTCTTATCTTTTAATCGCACCGCTTATGGAATTGAAATGAAATCCGGTGTTTAGAAGTAAATTGGCTGGCCCAACTTTTAATCGCACCGCTTATGGAATTGAAATTACTTTCGCAACGTACCTATTAAATAAGGATATACCTCTTTTAATCGCACCGCTTATGGAATTGAAATGTATAATGAGTACGGTGAAAAATGTGTCAATTCTGAACTTTTAATCGCACCGCTTATGGAATTGAAATTATTCATTGAAATAGCAAAGGGAGAAAGCAGACAAGCTTTTAATCGCACCGCTTATGGAATTGAAATGGGTTTACAGTGTTCAAAATAATCCAGCAACAAATTCTTTTAATCGCACCGCTTATGGAATTGAAATAAGATTCAACAAGTCTGGAGATACTGGAGAAATAACCTTTTAATCGCACCGCTTATGGAATTGAAATTGCAGTAATGTTTTGATATAATTTCGGTTAGGTTCAACTTTTAATCGCACCGCTTATGGAATTGAAATTCCGTGACCAGTTGCTCCACTCATTCCGTAAACGGGTCTTTTAATCGCACCGCTTATGGAATTGAAATGAAGTAAAGAAAGCGCAGAAAGAGGACAGGGGCGAAACTTTTAATCGCACCGCTTATGGAATTGAAATAATTGTGCCTCACACCCATCCCGCCTTTCGGCATACTTTTAATCGCACCGCTTATGGAATTGAAATTTCCTCTAAACCTAATTTTCTTAAAACCCATTCGACTTTTAATCGCACCGCTTATGGAATTGAAATCCGACAAGCCCAATAGGCCCTGTCAATGCTACAAATCCTTTTAATCGCACCGCTTATGGAATTGAAATAGAGCCTTATTTCCAATTTCATCCTCAATGCTGAACTTTTAATCGCACCGCTTATGGAATTGAAATTTTGCCGCCACGCTTCCGGCAGCCAGCACCCCCGGTCTTTTAATCGCACCGCTTATGGAATTGAAATTGCTGTGCATAGTTGCTTATTGCCACACCCACCGCAGGCTTTTAATCGCACCGCTTATGGAATTGAAATATCGGTGCGGTAGTGCCCGAAGCCCCAACCTGATATTTCTTTTAATCGCACCGCTTATGGAATTGAAATTATAATGGGAACGGAGCGATTGAAGTTGAAGTTGACGCTTTTAATCGCACCGCTTATGGAATTGAAATTATTTATACAATAATTTTTTAGTAAAGGAAGCGGAACTTTTAATCGCACCGCTTATGGAATTGAAATCCTGATATTTCCGCAGATCCCTGAAGTGCCTGTTCTTTTAATCGCACCGCTTATGGAATTGAAATTTGTCATTATTGTCATAGCCGGGCATTAATCCAATACTTTTAATCGCACCGCTTATGGAATTGAAATGTTATAACTCCTGTCATTTCAGGACTACGGGATATTCTTTTAATCGCACCGCTTATGGAATTGAAATTAAAGATGGAGAGCGGTGTTTCACGAATGGAGGTAGCTTTTAATCGCACCGCTTATGGAATTGAAATTAGATTCTTACCTTTAGTTTATAATTTTCCAAACTCTTTTAATCGCACCGCTTATGGAATTGAAATGTAGTTGGTGCTGTCGTAGGACTTGTGTTCTTTGCAACTTTTAATCGCACCGCTTATGGAATTGAAATTTATATGGTATGGTTATTTCCGCTGATTCTAAATACTTTTAATCGCACCGCTTATGGAATTGAAATTTGTGAAAGTGCGTCTATGTTGAAAAAGTTAACAGCCTTTTAATCGCACCGCTTATGGAATTGAAATTGCTGGATAACTACGGAATGGCCGTTAACGATGCCTTTTAATCGCACCGCTTATGGAATTGAAATATCCATTGACGGGATAGACAGGACGGTTAACTTCGCTTTTAATCGCACCGCTTATGGAATTGAAATAGCGACTACAGGGGCCAATACACGGACGATTTCGTCTTTTAATCGCACCGCTTATGGAATTGAAATAAATATTTAGAATCAGCGGAAATAACCATACCATCTTTTAATCGCACCGCTTATGGAATTGAAATAACGAATAAAAAACATATGTTATAAAACATATAGGCTTTTAATCGCACCGCTTATGGAATTGAAATAAGAGACACGGGATACTGATTGACAAGTGGCTTGACGCTTTTAATCGCACCGCTTATGGAATTGAAATTCAGTAATTGGTTCGTTGTTCTCCACTATCCTTTCAACTTTTAATCGCACCGCTTATGGAATTGAAATATGTAGAAATAGAAAACAGGCAGATAAATCAAAGCTCTCTTTTAATCGCACCGCTTATGGAATTGAAATGAGGATACCCTGCGAATTGCTGGTAATTCAAACTGTCTTTTAATCGCACCGCTTATGGAATTGAAATTTAGGAACACTAGCCGGGAAAGGGAGACAAAGCGACTTTTAATCGCACCGCTTATGGAATTGAAATTAAGGAAAGGAGGTGTAAAACATGTTCGACGATCACTTTTAATCGCACCGCTTATGGAATTGAAATAGAGTATGCTTTGCGACACGGCACCATAGTTTGTGCTTTTAATCGCACCGCTTATGGAATTGAAATCCGGAAGATTGAACTTGCTCTCCGTTTCAGTCCATGCTTTTAATCGCACCGCTTATGGAATTGAAATGGAGGAAGGATCCGGTTCGCGGAGATCAAGACGACCCTTTTAATCGCACCGCTTATGGAATTGAAATTTGTGATGTCGCCGGGGTTAAGCAGGTTGTACGATCTTTTAATCGCACCGCTTATGGAATTGAAATAGAGGAAGCAGCATCTCCATCTGATCCTCGTCGATCCTTTTAATCGCACCGCTTATGGAATTGAAATTTTGCTTTTCGTTTTCGTGCTGAGGGATCCGCTTTCTTTTAATCGCACCGCTTATGGAATTGAAATAATTTAGTTTGTTTTATTGAAGAAACACAAGGTTTTCTTTTAATCGCACCGCTTATGGAATTGAAATTACAGTAGTGGTGTAGAAGAGGAGGCGGAAGTAAAACTTTTAATCGCACCGCTTATGGAATTGAAATGTGTTATTGCTGCGGAAGTGCTGTGTTTTGGAAACATGCTTTTAATCGCACCGCTTATGGAATTGAAATTAAAGAGGATATGCGAGAAGTCCGGGATAAACACACTTTTAATCGCACCGCTTATGGAATTGAAATCCGAAATACCCCTGCGCTTCTCCGGGTCGAAATCTTTCTTTTAATCGCACCGCTTATGGAATTGAAATCACGATACAAAAATTGCTAAAGGGTCAAAATCACTAACTCTTTTAATCGCACCGCTTATGGAATTGAAATGCAAATGATTTATAATGCCGTTCAAACTTATTGCAACTTTTAATCGCACCGCTTATGGAATTGAAATAAAGGGACAATGTATAAAACGGAGCAGGGCAATGTTTTCTTTTAATCGCACCGCTTATGGAATTGAAATAAATGCCATCTGTTCGGTTATAAGGTCCTGAAACCCTCTTTTAATCGCACCGCTTATGGAATTGAAATCGCTTACCGTGTCGATTTTAAACCGCTCTCTCCACCTCTTTTAATCGCACCGCTTATGGAATTGAAATACGTGAAAATGGTACATCTTTTTTGTTTTCATAATGTCTTTTAATCGCACCGCTTATGGAATTGAAATTTCCCACCGACTGGACACCAGCTCCCGAAGACCAAGTCTTTTAATCGCACCGCTTATGGAATTGAAATAATGATTTAATGATGATTTTAAATAATGGCAACGTAGCTTTTAATCGCACCGCTTATGGAATTGAAATATATCTACATATTCAAATACTATAATTCTAAACAATCTTTTAATCGCACCGCTTATGGAATTGAAATGCAAAAAGATGAAAGTTGAGCTACACAACTACGAACTTTTAATCGCACCGCTTATGGAATTGAAATATGCTACGTGCCACGACGTATAATTTTAATTCTTTTTTCTTTTAATCGCACCGCTTATGGAATTGAAATCGACTTATTGTAAACAGAAAGTACATACCGAACAAGACTTTTAATCGCACCGCTTATGGAATTGAAATAAAATTTTGAGCGTCACGTTCTGTGTCTGCAAATATCTTTTAATCGCACCGCTTATGGAATTGAAATAAGGATTTCGGAGCAAATTCTGGCGAGCCTTATGCTTTTAATCGCACCGCTTATGGAATTGAAATCCGATAACCCGTCAGCTTTTTGCTGATTGGCTTTTTCTTTTAATCGCACCGCTTATGGAATTGAAATGGAAGTAATATCACAAACAGGAACAGAAGAACAACCCTTTTAATCGCACCGCTTATGGAATTGAAATGATTAATTGATCGAATTCCATTGTCTCTAATATCGCTTTTAATCGCACCGCTTATGGAATTGAAATAATTTTTTCGATTGTTTCCTTTGTCTCATCAGTATACTTTTAATCGCACCGCTTATGGAATTGAAATGGGATAAATGATAACAGAGTACTATACGTACCGGTCTTTTAATCGCACCGCTTATGGAATTGAAATGGCATAGGTAATAACTACACAAATAGCCACAACACTTTTAATCGCACCGCTTATGGAATTGAAATCCTAATGTTTTCTTGATTGTCATAGTTTTACGTTATTACTTTTAATCGCACCGCTTATGGAATTGAAATTCCGGATTTGGTGCTGTCATAGTCAACCCAAGCGTCCTTTTAATCGCACCGCTTATGGAATTGAAATAACTTATAATAACAAGATTATGATTAAACATTCAATTACTTTTAATCGCACCGCTTATGGAATTGAAATACAGATACAGGCAAACAAAGAGCTGGCAGATTATGGACTTTTAATCGCACCGCTTATGGAATTGAAATGCAAAAGGTGTTCAGCTTCGTTCGACTATCACTGGCTTTTAATCGCACCGCTTATGGAATTGAAATTCAAAAGGGTAGTTTATTGAATTCAATATTTAACTCTTTTAATCGCACCGCTTATGGAATTGAAATTCAGCTATTGCGGTGCTGATTGAATTTAATAGCGTGCTTTTAATCGCACCGCTTATGGAATTGAAATTACGGTCGACCCTTTCCTTTCCCGTATTCCTCAATGCTTTTAATCGCACCGCTTATGGAATTGAAATTTGGAATGTAGAAGTGAAGATTGTCATCGAGAGCGGACTTTTAATCGCACCGCTTATGGAATTGAAATAAATAATTATATATGCCCCGATCTCCGGAAATCCATCTTTTAATCGCACCGCTTATGGAATTGAAATCAAGGCTTCTGCGAACGCCTTCTGCTGCCTGTTAATCTTTTAATCGCACCGCTTATGGAATTGAAATTTGGGTGCTGGAGCATCACTAAAGATGGAGAACGCTTTTAATCGCACCGCTTATGGAATTGAAATGAGTAACCCTCAACGCGGCTGACGGTCAGAACGCTACTTTTAATCGCACCGCTTATGGAATTGAAATTTGTGTTTAAAGGGGCATCTGGAGTTAATGCTATTAATCTTTTAATCGCACCGCTTATGGAATTGAAATTCGTGTAGTCCATGTAGCTGCCCGGCTCCATCACGCTTTTAATCGCACCGCTTATGGAATTGAAATGAAAGACACAATTCACCTTGATCCACGGCCTGGTGCTTTTAATCGCACCGCTTATGGAATTGAAATACCTTTACTATTCACGGTGACGGGGAAAAGGTTAGTCTTTTAATCGCACCGCTTATGGAATTGAAATATAATTTACACTGAGCGAAAAGAGGGAGTACTACCGTTTAATCGCACCGCTTATGGAATTGAAATGG
>JALHHH010000091.1 GCA_022837485.1 Bacteroidales bacterium | reverse complement strand
ACGTCCGGTGATTCCGTGTTTCTGCTCCGGCATCCCGTAAGGGCCGACAAAACGGAAAGTGTGGCAACCAGGACAATGAATATCGGTTTTCGCATTATTTTCCGGAGGTCTTTCGGTATTCCTCGTTCAGAAGATTGAGCACATCCCGTGTGATATCCAGTGAATCGTTAGCATGCAGAATGTTACCTCCCCGGGTATGCGAGAAGATGTAATCAAAATTCACCTTCTTATTGTAACGATCAAGAAAATTGTTCAGACTGTCGAGGAGTACAAGGTTAAGTTCATACTCCTGATCGGCCAGTTCCGCAGTATATTTTTCTCTCAGTTCGTAGAGTTTCTGCTGCTCATTCATTAGCTGTGCGTAGATTTCCTGTGCCGAAGCTTCAGAAATGCTGCGCTTGTTAACCTGCTCCTGAAAGTAACCGGCATCCTTTTCAAAAGCAGCCTGCTTTCTCCGCAGTTCGTTTTCCAGTTCACGTGTTTTGGATTCCAGCGTATTACGCATCGACTTAACCAGCTCATAATTAGCCATAATGCTGTCGCTGTTTACATAAGCAACACGTATGGATCCTTCTGCTGTTTTTGCAGACAACCGGCTATTTGTTTCCGGCTTTGCCGGCTTCAGAACGATGAAATACAAGATTGCCAGTCCGGCAAGCAGGATCAGGTTGATTGCCGTTAAAACAAGATTCAGCCTGCTGTTTCCCGAAGCCGGAGCATCGGCGTCCGGGTTTAAGTTTAGGGTTTTGTTCATGTCTTCATCCTGTTGTGGAACCTGGTTCATGGTTTCTTCCTGCATAATTGTGTATTTTTTGGTTGCAAATGTACTTAAAAAAGAGGCTGTCTGGCGACCAGGTTTTGGACGGGCTGTTTATAAGCAATAAACATCCCGGAACTGGTGCGCAATTCCGGGATGTAATTGACTTCGGTTAATACGAATCCTTAATTCATAGGTAACAGAAACTTTCATTGGAGGTTAATTCCCGAGATCCGACATAAACTTTATTCGCATCAGCCGGATTTCCTCTTCACTAAACTCGTCCTCTCCCAGCTCTTGCAGGGCATTTTCAATCGAATCGCTTTCTGCTTCACGGAAGTAGTCGTAAATCTCGTCCTGATGATACGGATCAACGTACTCATTCACATAGTAGTTAAGATCGAGCTTGGTTCCTGCCGAAACAATGCGTTCAATTTCGGTAAGCAGCTCACTGATCGACATATTCTTTGCAAAGGCGATATCTTCAAGCGATATCTTGCGGTCTATATTCTGAATGATATAAACTTTGAGTCCCGATTTGTTTACCACGGATTTAACAACCATGTCCATCGGCCGGATAATCTCGTTTTCTTCTACATAGGTCTTGATCAGGTCGAGGAAAGGTTTACCGTATTTCTGGGCTTTTCCGGCTCCGACTCCGGTAATGTTTTTCAATTCGTCGAAGGTGATGGGATACTGAATTGCCATATCTTCGAGCGAGGGATCCTGAAAGATCACAAACGGAGGGAGGTTTTCCTTACGGGAGATTTCCTTTCTGAGGTCTTTCAGCATGGTAAACAGATTCTTGTCGGCCGTGCTTGTTTTTGCGCCACCGGCAAAGAAGTCCTCCTCCTCGGCATTCTCGTAGTCATGATCTCTGGTGAGCAGGATGGAGTAAGGCTTCTTCAGAAATTTATGCCCTTCGGGTGTTACTTTAAGCAGGCCATAGTTTTCTATGTCTTTTACCAGAAGCCTCTCAATGAGCATCTGGCGGATTACCGCGTTCCAGTATTTCTCGTCGTATTCGGAGCCTTTCCCAAACACCTCAAGCTGGTTGTGTTTGAACGACTTGTTATTTGCTGATGGTTTTCCGGTGATTACACCAATAACGTGTTTTGCCTTGAACAGCTGTTTAAGGGCAATAACCGTTTCAAGAACCAGCTCCACTGCTTCCTTACCTTCGAATTTGGTTTTGGGGTGTAAACAGTTGTCGCAGCTTCCGCAATTATCTTCCGGATAAATCTCGCCGAAGTAGTGCAGCAGCTGTTTCCGGCGGCATACGGAAGACTCGGCATAGGATACGGTTTCGAGCAGCAACTGACTTGCAATTTCCTGTTCGGCTACCGATTTATTTTTATTGAATTTTTCGAGTTTCTGGATATCGTCGAAACTGTAAAAAGCGACGCAGTTGCCTTCACCGTCGTCCCTTCCGGCTCTTCCGGTCTCCTGGTAGTAACCTTCAAGGCTTTTAGGCATATCGTGATGGATCACATAACGCACGTCGGGCTTATCGATTCCCATTCCGAAGGCGATGGTTGCCACTATAACGTCTATTTCCTCCATCAGGAATTTATCCTGGTTGGTTACCCTGGTCGGGGAGTCAAGTCCGGCGTGATAAGGCAAGGCTTTAATACCGTTCACCTGAAGGGTTTCGGCGATTTCTTCGACTTTTTTACGGCTAAGGCAATAAACAATACCCGATTTACCGGGCTGCGACTTAATGAACTTGATGATGTCTTTTATTGGTTCATCGCCTTTGGGACGTACTTCGTAGTAGAGGTTAGGCCTGTTAAACGAGGAAATAAACAGAGAAGCATCAAGCATATTCAGGTTTTTCTGAATATCCTGCTGAACTTTTGGGGTAGCAGTTGCCGTAAGGGCAATAATGGGCACCCTTTTACCGATGGCTTCTATGATTGGCCTCAGCCTTCTGTATTCCGGCCTGAAATCGTGACCCCATTCCGAAATGCAGTGCGCTTCGTCAATGGCGAAAAACGATATATCAATTTCCTGCAGAAACTGCACATTCTCATCTTTGGTGAGGGATTCGGGTGCTACGTACAGCAATTTCGTTTTCCCGCTCTTCAGGTCCTTCCGAACCTCGGCAATTTCAGATTTGCTCAGCGATGAATTTAAGAAATGAGCCATTCCCTGTTCGGCCCCGAAATTCCGGATTGCATCCACCTGATTCTTCATCAGCGCAATAAGCGGGGAAATAATAATGGCCGTTCCGGGACTGATCAGAGCCGGAAGCTGATAACACATCGACTTTCCTCCTCCGGTTGGCATAATAACAAACGTATCTCTACCATCAAGGAGGTTATTAATAATGGCCTCCTGATTTCCCTTGAAGGAATCAAATCCAAAAATTTTCTTCAGTAGTTCATTAAGCGAATAGTCATTCACTTTCTTCATTGCATGCAAATTTATTTGAGGTCGTAAGGTGAAAGTCGATCAGAGTTTTGTTAGATCAAATCTCATTTAAAACAAATGTAATCAATAAGACAAAAAAAGTCAAAAAAAAAATCCTGTATAACAGAATTTTAACAGGCCACCCGGTCTGTGTATTCCATGCATACGGTGATACGATCATATCCCCTTTGCCCACAATCTCCAGCTGAAGCATCCCAACGCCACCTGCGCATCCCCGGCTGAACCGATTCCGGCCACTGTCATCCCGGCCAGGCCGTGAATTTTCATCTGTCTGCCAAAAGGAATGCAAATTTCTAAAAAATATTATTCAATCAGCAACTTTCTTAAAATCTGTTTTTTGAACGATTTTTATCAATAAAAACAAAGGCGGATCAGCTCCCTGTATTATTGTATCTTTGTAATGACTTCGCGCAAACACGACAAAGCCATTGAAAACACCGGAAGAAATCAGACAAATAGGGCTCCGCACCATTGAAGAAGAGGCGGCTGCCATCGGGAACCTTGGAAACCATCTGAACGAAGACTTTATCAGAAGCGTAGAGCTGATATTGAATTCGACGGGTAGGGTTATCGTTACGGGAATAGGGAAAAGTGCCAATATAGCCGCAAAACTTGTAAGTACTTTTAACAGCACCGGAACGCCTGCCGGCGATCTGGGAATGATCCGCCCCGGTGATGTGATTATCTGTCTGTCGAAAAGCGGTGACACGCCGGAGATAAAAGTATTGTTGCCTTTGCTCCGGCTGATGGGAAACAAGCTCATTGGCCTGGTTGGAAACACCGAATCTTATCTGGCAAAAAACTCCGATCTCATTCTGAATGCATCGGTAAACCGTGAAGCCTGTCCAAACAATTTGGCTCCGACTGCCAGCACAACGGCTCAGCTGGTAATGGGCGATGCCCTGGCAGTAGCGCTTCTCGAATGCCGGGGCTTTTCGCGTGAGGATTTCGCCCGCTATCACCCCGGAGGTGCACTGGGAAAAAGACTCTATCTGAAAGTTTCCGACATCTACAAGTTTAATGAAAAGCCCGAAGTACAAATCAACGACGATATGCGTTCGGTACTTCTCGAAATTTCATCGAAACGCCTGGGGGCAACGGCCGTACTCAACGGAAGGAAACTGGCGGGCATAATTACCGATGGTGACATACGACGCATGCTGCATCGCGAAACGCCCGTTGAAAACCTGAAAGCCTCCGATATCATGACCCGCGACCCGCTTACCATCGACTCTGGAATTCTCGTTGCTGACGCCCTCGACCTGATGCGCAAAAACAACATCACCCAGATACTTGTTATGGAAAACGAAGAATACGCCGGCGTAATACACCTTCACGACATACTTAAGGAAGGAATCCTCTGAATACAAAACCGCCTTTACAACAATAGTATATGGGACAAAAAACGGAAGACTTCAACAGCTACCGATCCACGATGAATGAGCGCCTGCTTTCGGCCGAAAACAATAAAATCATCAAACGTATCTTTAACGCAGATACCATTTCTTATCAGGAAGGCGAGCTTTCGGTAAAAACAAAAGAAATGATGGGGCTGGTTGCTTCAATGGTACTCCGGTGCGACGATTGCATACGTTATCACCTGATAAAATGCAGGGAAAACGGACTTACAGAGGCTGAGTTAATGGAAGTAATGGGAATCGCCAACCTGGTCGGGGGCACCATCGTTATACCACATACCCGACGGGCTATTGAATTCTGGGATGATATAAACTGCGATCCGGATGATGCATCCTGAGTATAAAAACAGGCATTAAAGATACCCGGAGACCGTTTCTATAAAAAAGGTAATTTCGTTTCGAAACATCCTTAAAACGGGCTCAGTTACCGATGCAGCTTAATCTTCCGAAAATACCTACTTTTGCACCCACAATCCCGCAAAGCTATGATCCTCAGAACTGAGAACCTTGTAAAAAAGTACCGCAGCCGTACCGTTGTCAACAATGTGTCCGTACAGGTTGAACAGGGTGAAATTGTCGGACTTCTGGGGCCAAACGGTGCAGGCAAAACCACCTCTTTTTATATGATCGTCGGGCTGATAAAGCCCTTTTCGGGGAAGGTTTTCCTGGAAGATACCGAGATAACGGATATGCCTATGTATCGCAGAGCACAACTCGGGATTGGCTATCTGGCTCAGGAAGCGTCCGTTTTCAGGCATCTGAGTGTGGAAGACAACATTGCTGCCGTGCTTGAATTCACCAGCCTGACAAAGTCGGAACAGCGCGACCGGAAAGAAGCACTGATAAATGAGTTTGGTCTGAGTCATGTTAGAAAAAGCAAGGGGATACAACTTTCGGGGGGCGAAAGGCGAAGAACCGAAATAGCCAGGGCTCTCGCCGTCGACCCAAGGTTTATCCTGCTTGATGAACCTTTTGCCGGGGTTGATCCCATCGCGGTAGAAGACATACAGCTTATCGTTTCGCGCCTGAAAGAAAAGAACATCGGCATCCTGATTACCGATCATAACGTACATGAAACGCTGTCGATAACCGACCGGGCATACCTGTTGTTCGAAGGTTCGGTTCTGAAATCGGGTTCAGCCGAAGAGCTGGCTGCCGATGAACAGGTCAGGAACGTTTATCTCGGAAAGAATTTCGAATTGCGGAAGTAGAATTCCGGCTCAACACACCTTCATATTCAGGCACTACGATGCTCTTGAGATTGCATCCTGCCCGATTTTATTCAGCAATTTTCTGATTTCAGAGGCTTTGTTAGGCTTTTCCGACCTCTGCATAAAGTCGGCCACCTCGGCTATACGCTGAATTTCAACAAATTCTGAACGCCCATCTTCCTTAAGTCCTTCATACGCATCCAAAGCCTCATCACCGCCTTCGTCAATGGCAAGCTGAATCAGGGTTTTTGTAATATCGCTTACGGGAGAATCATGAATTATTGCTTCAATCTGGTTAACGAGTTCGTGATTCAGCCGGGTGCTTGTGTTGTTCAGTACAATGATGGTGTTATGATTTTCAGGATATCGATGGAAGTTGGTTCTGAACCCCTCCCATACGCCGTTGTGATAAATCACCGGACTGTCCGCATACTCACGGATACGGAATCCATACCCGTAATTAACTGCTTTGCCGGCATTGGTTAGTCCTGAGCGGAAAGCTTCCCGAAGGAGGGGTTGACCTATCGGGAAATCGGTATAAAGTGCCTGATCCCATAAAAAGAGATCCCGGGCGGTAGAGCAGACGCCTTTATCGCCTACGGGACCGTTGGTCCTGCTTTCACCTATCCGTGAAAAGCCGCGTTTCAGCGTATGAAAACCACCGATATGCAAACGTTGCATCGAGGTGTCGGCTGAACTGTAAACATAGGTATTCTTCATCCCAAGTGGAATAAATACCCGACGCTGCAGAAATTCGTTAAAACTCATCCCTGTAATACGCTCTACAACCGATGCAAGAACTACATACCCGGTATTGGAATAATCGTACCGGGTACCCGGCTGAAAGAAAGCAGGAAGCCGGTATTTCTGAAGCATATAAATAACATCTTCATTATCCGGAGCCCCGGAACGTGCCCAGTATTTATCAACCAGGTACATATAGTTGGGTAAACCGGCGGTATGATGCAACAGATGGCTGATCTTTACTTTGGGATAAGGAAGTTCGGGGATGTATTTGGTAACGTAATCGTCGAGGGCAAGGCGATTATCGGCATTTAGCAGTAAAATGGCGGCGGCTGTAAACTGCTTGCTTACCGAAGCCAGCTGATAAACGGCTGCGGGATCGGCCGGTGTTTTGCGAATGGGATCGGCGAATCCTGCTGTTCGTTCAAACACATTGTAACCGTCAATAGCGACCAGAACACTGCCTTGAAAACCCTTGCCGGCAGTAAATGCATTCAGAAGCGAGTCGAGACGGGAGATGCGGTTTGCAGAAAGTATTTTGTGCAACTCCTGGTTTTCCGAACAACTCAGGATTTCGTTGGTGGTAAAATTGGTCCCGGAGGTGAGGTGATCTTTTCCCGACAGGAAGCAAACAAAAAAGAGTGTCAGGAATAATCTGGGCAAAAGCTTCATTTAAGCGTCAGGAGTTTTATGATGTTAATGAGCAGCGATGTCGCAAAAATAAATTTTTTTTATTTTTTTTCAGACCCCAATCAAAAAAAATCACCGTTTTAATGTAAAAAAAGACACGAGAATGTATGCCGGGATTATCAAAACAAGACCTCCCAATTTGAATATCAGTAAAATAGCTATACACAAAGCCAGAAGCAGATATTTCTCCATGTTTTGTTTGAAACCATACCCATGCGAAAATTTCAGAGCGATCATGGGGATATCCGACACCAGCATAAAGCTTGAAAACGGGATAATAGCCATCTGAAGCCAGTAAGATCCGGCAAGCCGGGAGAGCATTCCTGTATCGTATAGTGATGCAAGCGACAATGAAACCAGGAGGATTGCATTGGCTGGAGTTGGCAGCCCAATGAACGAATTATGCTGCCTGGTATCGAGGTTGAATACAGCCAGCCGATAGGCCGAAAATGCGGCAATCAGCAGCGCTGAGTATGGTATCAGCTCCTGTGCTATCCCGCTGAAGGGGGAAGCCGGATTATGACGAAGCAATTCAAAAAGGAATAGAGAAGGAGCCAAACCGAACGAAATAACGTCCGCCAGGGAATCCAGTTCCCGGCCCAAACCGGAACTAACCCCCAGAAGCCTGGCAATGAAACCGTCGAAAAAGTCGAACACGGCCGAAAGTGCGAGCAGCAGGGCAGCATCAGAAACATTACCAGACAGTACAAAAATTACGGCCAGCGATCCACTCAGGAGATTCATCAGCGTAATCGCATTCGGTACCTGTTTTCTGATAATTCCCTGCTTCTCCATTGGTAAAGTTTTTTCAAATATACTTCATTGACGGGCGGGGCGGAGGCGGTACAGCAGATTAATTTCAACCGCCGCTTGTTGAAAACTGCAGAAATGACATGTTTAAACGTAGAAAATAGAATAATACCGGCTGATAAAAAGCAGTTTAGCAGATAATTCTAACATTTTCCCCCTTCTGCTGTTTATTCTGCAGTTATGGCTCACTCACAATCTCTCCATTGTGAAATGCCGCCATCCTCCCGCTTCTTGCCGGGAAGTAAGTAATCATACATTAATGAGACTGCGTATTTCAAACTCTTAACGGTTTCACCTATGGAAAACAAAAAGCTAGTCGAGTCCCTCGGATTTGTTATCAAGAAAGAGAAAATTGCAAGCCTGGCATCGGATCACCCTTTCAACGAGCTTATACTGGAAGATCTCGATCCGTTTCCGGGATTTTACGATCATTTCCACATCCCGGTAAATGAAATCGAGCAAAAGCCACGTTCAGTATTTGCCGTTATCAAAAACCGCGGACTTAACGAAATGGATGACTTTATCCGTATCACAACAAAAATCAAGCAGGAGAAAGGGCTGAGGTTTGACGCAGTTATGGGATGGCTGGAGTATCAGAACAGCACAGAAGGCTGTATCCGGATAAACATGGAAGATTACGCCAGTTTACCCGGTATAATAGCCGAGTACAGCCGCAATGGCATCGACTTCCTGGCTAACAGGCAGGTAAAGCCCTACATCAGCCTTATTACTGTACGCAAGTATATGATAATTGAGGAGATAGCTTCCGGCATATACAGGGATACCGAAATGGCAGATACCTATTATTTAAAGGTAAACAAATACATCCCCTGGCCGGCTTTCGAAGAAATCAGCATTGCAATCCGTAACAACTGGGATCACAAGGTATACGATGCAGCTCAGGCCGGCATCTACTGCAAACGGGGAGTGGTGGAAATGGTGAGGATTTACGACCGTAAGTCCACACTCGAAAATCTTAAGTATTTATACGACAAGTATAATCTTGAAACTGACCGGATTCTCTGAGATGAATGCGAGTGATTTTCAAAATCTTCCGATAAATGAACAGGTAAATGAGGTACTCTCCGGCGGACGTGAACTGCTGGAAAGAATCTATTTATTTTATATTGTTAAGCTTTATCAGTACACAGATTTCCATGTGGAAATATGGTATCATCAAACCACTAACCGTATTGATAAAGTTCTGACAGTTGAGCTCGACGATGTAATTCACTTGTACGAAAGCCAGATTAATATTTCGGATCTATTCAGGTAAACAATACCGTATCCTCCCGCCCGGAGGTATCAGAGATTTGTCAGAAAACCTAAAGGATTCGTTTTACATCCGCTTAATATTTCATCAGCCAGACAAAACCGGCACAAAATAACGGAAGGAGCTTTATCCCATAACCCAAATTACAGGATAAGGCTCCTTCAACGATTTCAGATATCCGATCAGAGACTTTGCGTTATATCCCAAACAAAAGCTCTGATGCCAACCTCTTCGTTGATCAGGTCTATTTTTTTTACCTTATCAAGCAGGGGGTCAACCTGATCGGTTCCAACCACTGCCATAAGTGCCGAGTTCATTTCGGGCCAGGTGTGGGTTCCCATGCGGGGTTCTCCGGTCAGTGAGCCGCGGCCGTTAACCTGGCTCCACCAGGTAAATCCCCTGACGCCCAGCTGGTCAAGAATATATTCAACGCGTTCGGTATGTGCCTGGTTAAAGACGATAAAAACTGCTTTCATGGGTTTTCAATTAGTCCAGATTCTGGAATTTTTTTCTGATTTTTTTTACTTTATCACGTTCACCGCTTCTGGCAAGTACACCATACATTACCGGTACAATCACCATTGTTACAATGGTTGAGAATACAAGTCCGCCAATAACTGTAATTCCCATAGGTCTCCAGATTTCCGATCCCTCACCGGTACTCAATGCCAGGGGCATCATACCCAGAATGGTTGTTAAAGCAGTCATCAGTACCGGTCGCAGACGTGACTTTCCGGAGACCACAATAGCATCGTACAGGCGCATATCCCTGTCGCGCATCAGATTAGTAAAGTCAACCAGCACAATTCCGTTCTTCACCACAATACCGATCAGCAACACGGCACCAAGTGCGGCAACCAGACTGAGGGTAGTATTGGTCAGAAGCAGGGCAAAGATTACTCCGGTAAAGGCAAACGGAATGGAGAACATAATGATGAATGGCATGGTAAACGACTCGAACTGTGAGGCCATTACGATAAACACCAGGATCAGACTCAGCACCATGAGCAGGCCCAGGTCCATGAATGATTCCTGCTGATCTTCGTAAGAACCGCCCACCTGTATAAGCACATCCTGAGGTACTTTCACTTCTGCGATCACCGATTTTATCTGGTTTGCCAGATCGCCGAGTGCAACGTTGTTGGGTTTTACCGACACCGTTACGATACGTTCCTTACGTTTGTGCTGAATGGCGGGAGGCCCCCAGTATTCGGTAATCACTCCGATTTCTTTCAGCTTGATACGCTGTCCCATAGCATTAACGATGGAGAGTTCTTCAAGGTCGGAAATGGAGCTGCGGTATTGCTCCGACAACCTGACACGAATATCGTATTCCTCC
>JALHHH010000014.1 GCA_022837485.1 Bacteroidales bacterium | reverse complement strand
CCTGTTAGAGAGATACTTACGCGCTGCGATTACAAAAATGTCAAAGAACTAAATCTTAACCAGTTAAGAATCAGCGGGTTTTAAATGCCCACTAATGTTTTGAAAATTAGAAATTAGAAATTAGGAAATTAAAATTTTCTATTCATCTTTCCGTCAGCCTTTCAATTCGTTTTTCGTAGTCTTTTCCCTTGAAAATCTTTTGCACGAAGATTCCTGGGGTATGTATCTGATTTGGATCGAGCTCTCCTGCGGGGACCAGTTCTTCCACTTCGGCGATGGTGATCTTGCCGGCCATTGCCATTGCCTGGTTGAAGTTGTTGGCGGTATTCCGGTAGATCAGATTGCCGTGGGCATCGCCTTTCCAGGCTTTAACGATGGCGAAATCGGCGGTAAGGGCGTGTTCGAGAAGATGCGGTTTTCCGTTGAACGTTCGTACCTCCTTTCCTTCGGCCACTTCGGTACCATAACCGGCAGGCACGAAGAATGCCGGGATTCCGGCGCCACCGGCACGGCAGCGTTCGGCAAGCGTACCCTGCGGGATAAGTTCTACTTCGAGTTCACCGCTGAGCAACTGGCGTTCAAATTCTTCATTTTCACCAACATAGGACGAGATCATCTTACGGATTTGCCGTTTTTTAAGCAGGAGTCCGAGGCCAAAATCGTCAACCCCGGCATTGTTTGAGATACAGGTCAGCTCCTTCAAACCGCTTTCTGACAGCGCAGTTATACTGTTTTCAGGGATTCCGCTCAATCCGAATCCTCCAACCATCAGCGTCATCCCGTCGCGAATTCCTTCAATCGCTTCGCGGGCATCCGATACAACTTTATTCATAATTGTTTGAATTATCAATCTTTAAACAGAAAGCAAAGGTTTTGGTTGACAGGGATGCTATCTTTCTTCAAAAACAGATTGCTTAAGTCAATACTTAACAGTACAATGTATTAATTGGTTCAGCTGTAAATGGCAGATATCCGTTGATCACTGATTATAAATCCGATGAAAGAATCCCGTTTTTGTCGTATCTTTAATTAGTATTATTAAAGGGCAATTCTCCCTGCTCTAGTTGCAAATCTCCCTGCTCTTTTCCTTTGTCTGCTTAATCTGTAATGCCATCAATAAAATCTGTTTCATATGAAATCCAGAGGGGTTGGGCGTTTATTGGGCTGGATTGACACGATAATGTTCATTCCGGGAATTGATGAAAATATCCTGGCAATGAAGAAAAATGTATGGCTGGGAAGTTTTGGAAGCGGTATCGCAATTTCAGGAATGACACTGCTCGGATATTTTCTGGATTTGCCTGTAATAGTCAGTTATGGTTTTGCTTTACTTTCGCTGACCATCCCGGCTCTGATAATTCTGCCCTTCTTAAAGAAAAATATAGATCTAATATTTTTTAGTATACAGTTTATTCTAATCTGGATCACATTTTTTTTCATGCTCCGGATGGGAGGACTGCTGACCTCTGCGGGACTTCTATTTACAGGGATTTCCATTATATTTATGTCGACAACTTACCAGAATAACCGACTGACAATTATTCTGTTTTCCACCTACATTACTACGCTGATAACTACTGCACTGCTTCAGCCCAAATTAAGTCCGCTGCCACAAATGACTCCGGCAAAAAACCTGCTTTTTTTTACAGTGAATTTCACCTGGCAGGCTGGTTATACTTTATTGTTGATAATAAACAACATAAGCCAGAAGAAAAAGCTGGCAGAAGCAAAACATGCTGAAGCTTTGAGGCTGCAGGAGCTCGATGAAGCAAAAACCAGGCTCTTTACAAACATCACGCACGAATTCAGAACACCACTGACCATTATTCTGGGAATGGCCCGGCTTATCCGGGAAAAACCTGAAGAATGGCTTGAAGATGGTACCGAAAAAATCGGCAACAGCGGGAAGAATCTTTTAAATCTGGTAAATCAGATGCTCGATCTGGCGAAACTTGAAGCAGGGGCAATGCCACTGCACAATTTTCAGCAGGACATCATCCTGCAGCTCAGATACCTTGTTGATTCTTTCAGTTCAATGGCTATCAGCCGGAAAATACGCCTGGAATTTATTCCTGGTACCGACCATTTTCTTATGGACTACGATGCCGACAAACTGATGCATATACTTTCGAATCTCTTATCCAACGCACTAAAATACAACGTTGACGGGAATTATGCAGAAGTGAAGGCCGGCCCTGCCGGTCAAGGCGAAAACGATTTTGTTATCAGCGTTACCGACAACGGACCGGGTATAAATCCCGAACATCTGCCATATATTTTTGACAGATTCTATCGTATTGAAAAAGATAACGGTAAGCAAGAAAGCGGCTCGGGTCTGGGTCTGACTCTTACAAAGGAGCTAGTCAGATTGATGAAAGGAACCATTTCCGTGTGCAGCTTACCGGATAAAGGAACCACCTTTACAGTTTGTTTGCCAATTTCCAACCAGGCACTGCTCAGGGAAACGGCCGGATTTTCGGATTTCAGGGAAAGATGGATTTCAGAATCTTATTTATCCGGTCACGAACGTAAGACATCATCCGGCAGGAAAGGTGAAGAAAGCGGGCGGCACATACTGCTCATTGTGGAAGACAGCAACGATCTGGTTGATTATCTGGAGGCAGTCCTCAGGGATGACTTTCTTATGGAATTTGCGGTAAACGGAAAAGAGGGATTTGACAAAGCACTGGAGTTTGTTCCTGACATTATCCTGAGCGATGTGATGATGCCCGAAATGGATGGCATTACCATGCTTGATAAAATACGGTCGGACGAGCGTACAAGTCATATTCCCGTTGTTATGCTGACGGCTAAGGCAGACATTGCCTCCAGACTTGAAGGAATCGGTCGCGGTGCGGACGCATACATGTCCAAGCCTTTTCATGAAGAAGAACTGAAGCTCAGACTAACAAAGCTGATTGAGCAGAGAAACACTCTTCGTCAGAGATATGCCTCCATGGGAGTTTTTACACAATCCGACGATCCGACCTATAAAACGGAAGACGCTTTTATGATGAAAATTCGCGGCATCATGGAGGCAAACCTGGATAACGAAGACTTTGGAATTAATCAATTGTGCAGGGGAGTAGGGATGAGCCGCGCACAACTTTACCGGAAATTCAAATCCCTTACGGATAAAACCGTTAATGAATACCTGATTCAGTTTCGTTTATACAAGGCAAATGAAATGTTAAAAAACACCAGTTTAACGGCATCGGAGATAGCCTGGGAAACAGGATTTAAAAACCTCTCGCATTTCAGCCGCGTCTATAGAAAAATGTATGGACATAGTCCGGGAAGTCACCGCAATTAGAATTCCTCTTTTTTTGATACGCATAGCAAAGGTTGTGAGATGCTGAGCAAATGCCATCCGGAATACCTTTCGTAACCTTGACAAATGCAATCCACTCAGTCTCGTCCTGAAACCGGTGGGTTTATTTAATTAACGGAGGTATTAATTTAACACGTCTGTCGTCATGAAAAAGATCGGTATTTTATTGATTTTATCAACCCTGGTTCCGTTTTGTCTTTCCCTGACTTCATGCAGTAAGGATGATGAAAATTCATTGCCTTCTGTAACAATTTTGAAAACAGAACCGACGCAGATAACAGCCGGGGGGGTTGTAATGGTATCATCGGCAGCCGCAGACCCGGATAAAGATATAATAACATACACGTATCGGGTCTCGGGAGGCTCGGTTTCGGGCAGCGGGTCAATTGTTTTCTGGAGGCTGCCGAAGGTAGCAGGGGAACACTCAATAACAGTAACTGCTTCCGACGGTGAGGGGGGAACCGATACCGATGAAAAGACCGTTATTGCATCGGCACCTGTTACGCAAATTTCTGGGGTGGCCGAATTGCAGAACACAGGTGCAGACCTTAAAGATTCAAAGATATTTCTTTTTAATGTCTATCCATCTGTCGGAACCCCAATGTCTCATTTTCAGGTAAGTGGTGCCGGAAATATGGTTGTTTTTAATCTCTCCGGATTTAATGCCGGCATTTACTACATTTTACTTTGGAAAGACAGAGATAATAACGGATCGGCATCGGCTGGTGACCTGGTAGGGTGGTATGGCGATGGAGATTATCATGCTCCAAATTACTATAAAATTGAAGTAGTTGAAGGACAGACGTTTTATTGCGAACAGTTTAAAACGTATATTGCATATTAAACCGGATATCAACAGATACTGTTATTGTTCAGTTAACGTAAAGCTTTAAAGTTTTATAATCCGTAGCAAAATTTCGAAGATTAGTGCATAACGGAATGTTTTTAGTTCCCTGAGAAGCCTGGCTTAGCAGCAGCCATTGCAATTCCGACAAATTCCAAACGGTCATTCCGGCTGAACAGCAGAGATTGCATTAATGGGTACGAACCAGCGAATAGTCTCACTGGTCCTGACTTTTTTCGGGCTTCGGGAAGAATCTGGAAGGTTGAGCTGAAGCCGTACGTTAACAAAGACTAAATACCATAGGAAGGATGGTTGAATTGAGAAAGATTATATTGTTAATGAGAAATATTTCTAACCGGAATGCGAAATTTTCAGAAACGCCCGTCGGCACTTAGCCTCGGACGTAAACGATTCCGGATACTTTTTCCAGTTTTTCAGGGATGAGGTTAAGTGGTTGATTTTTCTTCAGCAGAAACCCGATAAGGTTAAGTGTATTCAGGTTTCCGACCAGTTCATAGCCGGTCATGGGGCATCCGCCAATGCCGTTGATCACCCCTTCGAACCAGCGGCATCCGGCATCCCAGGCGGCATTCAGTTTGGCTTCCCACTCGCCGGGACGGGTATGTATGTGCAATCCGAACTCAAATCCGGGAAAATGCTCAATCAGTGCGGTGTAAACCTCTCCGATCTGCGTTGCTGTGGCCATGCCGGTGGTATCGGCAAGGGTTATGGTGCTGAGGCCTTTACCGGCCAGCATTTCAATATGTTTTTTGAGCAAATCCATGCTCCACTTTTCCCCGTAAGGATTTCCATAGGCCATGCTCATAAAGATGCGCAGTTCGCGGCCATGATCGTTGCATAAGGATAAAAGTCCGCCGATGGTCTCTTTTGCTCCGGCAAAACCCGTATTAATGTTTTTTTGAAGGAAAGTTTCCGAGATGGAATACGGAAATCCGAGCAGGTCAACCTTTGGCTGGGCAACGGCATCCCTGCCGCCGCGCATATTCCCGACGATGGCCATCAATTTTGAGCGGCTTCCCGTTTTATCCACCAGCCTGAGCACCTCGTCCTGTCCGGCCATCTGGGGAACCGCCTTCGGCGACACAAAACTCCCGAAGTCGATCACATCGAATCCTACCTTCAACAGGGCATTGATATACGCAGCCCGTTTCTCCGGAGCAATCACGTAAGGCAACCCCTGCCATGCATCGCGGGGGGACTCGGTTAGTTTGATCATCGCGTTTTTTTTATGTGACCACGAGACAAGGAGACCTGGGGACAAGGAGTTTTTTTAATTAACTGTTTTCTAACAGGATTGTTTGATTGATAGAATTTTCTGAAAAGCAGAGTCATTTTGTTGGACCGATGATCCATTTTTCAGGATTGTTAATCATCACAACTAATTGAGCAATAATGGCCTCATATTCATTGAACATCTCTTCATTAAACTCTCGAGTAATATATCCGGAACGAAATGCAAGCTCCAGCCAAACCTGAGTTTCTGTAGCCTCCGTTTCGGAATCGTTGAGTTTTGAGATAAAGGCAGCTTTATACAGTCTTCTTCGCCATGATTCCCCAATATTCGTACAAACACTTCGTGATGAACGTTTCATCTGATCGGTCATTGAATAAATCTCTTCTTTTGGAAAAGACTTTGTTATTTTAAAAATCTTCATTGCAGCCTCAACCGCTGCATTATAAACCCTTAGTTCCCTAAAACTTTTTATTTTCATACTACAGAGATTACGTTAATACTTTTCACATCAATAATATCAAATGTTTCAAAATTATTGGAAGCTCATTTTAAAAATATATTGAGACGGCTTCATACCTTTTGTCTCCCCGTCTCCTTGTCAGGAACATTGAAAAAGTATGCTACCGGCAACATCCCTTGTCCCTTTTTCACATGAAAAGCCCAAACTCTCCGTGAACCAGGATTAGTCTGATCGCGTGTCGCCTTGTCTCCCCGTCACCTTGTCACCTTGTCTACTTTTCAGCATCCTATATACCTCGAAATCACCAGCCTCTGGATCTCTGAGGTGCCTTCACCTATCTGGAGCAGTCGTTGATCGCGGTAGAAGCGTTCGATTTCGTAATCTTTCATCAGGCCGTAGCCCCCGTGGATTTGTACGGCTTCGTCGGCCACCTCTTTCGCGATTTCAGAGCAGTAGAGTTTGGCCATGGCTGCTTCTTTGGCAAAGGGTTGATTGGTATCTTTCAGCCAGCAGGCTTTGTAGAGCAGGTTACGGGCCAATTCTATTTTCAGGGCCATATCGGCCAGTTTAAAGGCTATGGCCTGGAATTTTGAAATGGGTTGACCGAACTGTTTCCGTTCTTTTGCATAGTTCAGGGCAAGCTCGTAAGCCCCCTGCGCGCAGCCAAGTCCCATGGCTGCAATGGAGAGTCTGCCCGAATCGAGGGTTGAAAGCATGATTTTGGAGCCTTCCCCGACTTTTCCCAGCAGATTGGATTCCGGAACGCGGCAGTCGTCAAAGAAAAGCTGTGAAGTATCGGAAGCCCTCCACATCATTTTACCGTGCATGGTTTGCCGGGTAAATCCGGGAGTGTCTTTGTCGACCAGTATGGTTGTAAATTCTTTCTTCCCCTGTTTTTCGCCGGTTATGGCCTGCACCGTTGCGCCCATGGAATTATCGGCAGAGCCGTTGGTGATGAAAATCTTTGAGCCGTTGATGACCCATTCCCCGTTTTCGAGGGTTGCACGGGTTTTTGAGCCGCGGGAGTCGGATCCTGCATCCGGTTCGGTAAGGCCGAAAGCCCACAGGGCATTGCCCGTACAGAGCACAGGCAGGTATTTCATCTTTTGCTCTTCGTTGCCGTAGTAATACAGTGGGCCGACACCCAGGGAATTATGCGCTGCCAGCGTAGCAGCCTGAGAACCGTCGATGCGTGCAATCTCCTCAACGGCAATGATGTAAGCCAGATAGTCCATGTCCTGACCGCCATACTTTTCCGGAAGGTAAATGCCAAAAAGGCCCAGTTCGCCCATCTTGCGGGTGAGTTCGGGTGAGAACGTCTCCTTTTCGTCAAGTTCCCGCGCCAGCGGCCTTATTTCCCGCTCTGCAAACTGCCGGACCGTCTCCCTGATCATCCGGTGCTCTTCACTTAGGTTGTAGTCCATATCGTACTGTTTTCGTTTTCTGACGTCCCTCGCGCCAAGACGTTTAGTTCATTTAATTTAGGTTTTTTCTCACGCAACGACGCAAGAACGCAGAGGTTATTTGATTTTCTTTCGGGTCTCACGCAAATCTGCCCAAATGTAGGCGGGGACACAATGAAACAAAGATTAATTGGTTTTCCTGTGCTTTTGATGCACTAAGGTATATGTTTATTAAAGATGATATGCAATTCTTTGAAACCCATCCTTTAAAAAACTTGCGTTGAAATTAACCAGTAATCCTAATTTTAATCCGTTAATTTTCAGATAAGTCAGTACCTGCTTTTGATGAACCGGATTAATTTCACCAATAGATTTCAATTCAACAATAACTTTATTTTCCATAATAACATCAGCCCGAAAACTCGTTTCCAGTTTCAAACTCTCCCATACTTCAGGAATTGATTTTTGTCTTTCATAAGACAAATCCAATTTATTTAATTCATAAGTCAGGATTTCCTCGTAAACAGATTCTAAAAGGCCAGGTCCTAAAACTTTATGAATCCTGAAACAAATATCCCGGACAATTTTAGCAATTTGGTTTTCGGTCATAATAAATGATTTAATTCTTTTTTTACTAGCGTACCTCCTGTGATTTTTATTTCATTATTTGTTGATGTGACAAATCATCAGTTTTTCAATACTGAAAAACAACGTTGCGTCATAGCGTCCTTGCGTGATTCTTTAAGACGTTGTGTCCAGATTCACCAAAAGCGCGGAGCCGTCCACGGTATCGCCCTCTTTTACGTGCAGGCGCTGTATGATACCGTCGGCCGGACTCAGGACGTTGTTTTCCATCTTCATGGCTTCAACCACCAGCAATACCTGTCCTTTCTGTACTTTTTTGCCTTCCGTTACATTCACCTTTATCACTTTGCCGGGCATGGGTGAAACGATGTTGCTTCGGTCGGTATGAAGCTCTCCTGCATTGAAGACATCCACATGTTCAGGTCTGGCCATGTCGGCCCTCTCAAACTGAAACTGAAATCCGCAGACGTTCACGGTAATCGCGGCCTTCTCATCCACAGAGGCATAAAAACTGTAGCTCAGGTCATCCAGAATCAGACAGGAAGCCGAATCGTCTTCGCGCAGCAGCGCCTCCGTTACGGCATTGTTCTCCAGGATCTTTATCTTTCCCGGGGCTATGTATGTAAAATTCAGTCGGTACTCCTGCCCGTCGAGCCGCAGTTTCGGTTCCGGGAGGTTACGCCAGTAACCAATGGTCTGCCATATGCTGTCCTTCTTTTCATCTTTGATTTTAAGGCTCTCCAGCAATCCTGCCAGCAGGGGAATCCGCGGATCGACCGAAGCCTTCAGCTTTTTCACATGTCCGATCAGATTTTCGAGTTCGTCGTCGATGTACCGGGTGGTGATGACGTTGCGGATAAACGAATCGTGCTGTACCAGTCCGCTCAGGAAAGGGATATTGGTTTGAATGCCCATGGATCATCAGGCTGCGGGCATCTTCGCGTGTTTCGCCCCGGGTAATGAGCTTGCCGATCATGGGATCGAAGGCACTATGAATCATTCCTTTGCCTTTTATTTCCATGCTGTCGACCCGTATATGCTGACCGGCCGGCTCACGATACAGATAAATTTTTCCGGGTGAGGGCATGAAGTTGTTAAACGGATCCTCCGCGTAAATCCTGCATTCAATGGCATGTCCTTTCTGTACCAGGTCAGACTGTTTAAACCTGAGTTTTTCTCCGTTGGCGATGCGGATCTGCTCTTCTACCAGGTCTACGCCGGTCGTCATTTCCGTAACCGGATGCTCCACCTGTATGCGGGTGTTCATCTCCAGGAAATAATAATTTAGGTCCTTATCCACCAGGAATTCAATGGTTCCTGCGCTGTAATAGTCGATGGATGAAGCGAGCAGCACGGCCGATTCCCCCATCTTTTTCCTGACTTCGGGGGTGAGAGCCGGGGATGGCGCTTCTTCTATGATTTTCTGATGCCGGCGCTGTGCGGAACACTCGCGCTCAAACAGATGTACCATATTCCCGTGCTTGTCGCCGAGCACCTGAATTTCGATGTGCCGCGGACCTTCGATGAAATGTTCGATGTACACCGTGCCGTCGCCGAAGTAATTCAATGCTTCGCGCGAGGTATTTTCAAGGGCCTGTTCAAGTTCTCCGGGAGTACGGACGATGCGCATGCCCTTTCCGCCTCCGCCCGCTGCTGCTTTGATAAGCATGGGAAATCCGACCTTATCGTAATTGGCAAGCAAATAATCCGGTTCACCGGTAACTCCTGTGGTAACCGGAACGCCCAGATTGACAGCGACTTCGCGGGCGGCAATCTTATTTCCCATCGCTCTGACCGAAGCTGCCGACGGCCCGATAAAGGCGATGCCTTCGCGTTCGCAGGCTTCTGAGAACAGGGGATTTTCGGAGAGAAAACCGTATCCGGGATGTATGGCGGTTGCACCCGTTTTTTTCGCAGCAGCAAGGATGGCTTCAATATTCAGGTATGTTTCCGACAGATTTTCTCCGGGAAGCAAAACTGCCTCGCCGGCCTGCAGCACATGCTGCGCGTCCCTGTCGTGATAAGAATACACAGCCACTACCGGAATGCTCATACGGCGGGCGGTCTTTTGGATGCGGAGGGCGATTTCGCCGCGGTTGGCTATAAGAAGTTTCATGGAGATTTCGGATTTTGGAATGCGGATTTCGGATTGCTTGTCATTTTGCTGGTTTTTCCTTAGTAAGAAGTTTAAAGCAAAATCCTGGGTTTTTGTTTAATCACCTTTATCTTAATGTTTTTCTTGAAGTTTTGATTGAAGCCACCGTAATTGCAATAATTTCAGAGACCTCCTTTAGTAATGGCCCAACATCTTCTTCAGGGGCAAGATTTATTGCTTTTATCAATTCAAGCCAAAGTTCTGTTTCATCGGCCTCTTCTTCAACAATTCCCATCTTGGCAATAAAATCTCTGGCTGATTTAGCCCTGCATGCTGCCCGGTAATTTGCTGCAGTTGAAGTAGCAGATTTAATGATTTGATATGCAATCACTTTGCTTTCCTGGCTAATAGGAAATTTCTTCGTAAGTCTGATTACTGCAATTGCCAGATTCATCAGTCGTTTTTGCATTTCATATTTATCCATGACTATTGTTTTTAAAAATGTTTAGAAAATGATTTGGTTTTTTATAAAAGTTATTTCACACTTCGTCTTGAGGTCGCCGTTTAGATCACGAATCGAAATTTGCAATCCCTCGCTTTCCCGTGATGAGAAGCTATATATAACTGGCACAATCCGCAAACTGCAATCTCTAGTTATTCGGCTATCGCCGTCTCATGAGACAAATGCAATCAGAAATCCGCAATCCGCAATCAGAAATTAAAAATTCCATCTAGCTTTTCTTTTCTCCAAAAACGCCGCCATGCCTTCCTGTCCTTCTTCGGAGGCGCGGATTTCGGCGATCATGCGGGCGGTGAAGCCGAGTGCTTCTTCCAGGTCTATTTTGTTGCACACCTCATCGATCAGGTTTTTGCAGTGCGTCATAGCTTTGGGGCCGCTGCTCATCAGCAGGGCTATCAGCTCGTTCAGGTGGCTTTCCAGCGCATCCGCCGGGAGCGATTTGTTTACCAGCCGGAAGTGTTCGGCCTCTTTCCCTTTGATGCGCTTTCCGGTAAGCATAAGCTCACGTGCCCCATATTCACCCACCCGTTTGATCACATAGGGCGAAATGCAGGCGGGTACGATACCTATTTTAACTTCGGAAAGCGAAAAAACCGTTTCATCATCGCAAATGGCCATATCGCAGGCAGCAAGCAGTCCGTTGGCACCGCCTATGGCCGCTCCGTGCACCACGGCAATGGTGGGTTTCGGACAGTTGTAGATGGAGTAGAAACACTCCGAAAGCTGCAGACTCTCTTTGTAATTCTGTTCGTAGCTGTACGTTGCCACATCGCGCATCCAGTTGAGGTCGGCACCGGCGCAGAACGACTTCCCGCGGCCGCGGAGCAACACTATCCGGATGTCGTCCCTCTTACCGAGTTCCGTGAAGATCTCAAGCACTTCCGAAATCATAACCTCATTAAAGGCATTGTGTATCTGCGGGCGATTCAGCCAGACGGTTGCTGTCTGGTTTGTAATTTCTGTTTCGAGGGTGGTGTATTTTAATTTCATGATTGATTTTTTAAGAATGAAGAAGTAAGAAGTAGGAGGTAGGAAGTAGGAAGTCTGTTGAGAAAAAAGTATGTTATTTCCATCTTTCTTCAAGTCGCCAGAGTTTGCCACCTAAAGTTTCATATTCTGGGAAAAGGGAATCGAATTGTTCAATTGAAATGTAATTGCAGTCACGGGCAAACATTAACCAGGATTTGGTTTCTTCAAGAGAGCCATTGGCATCTACTAATTGTTTTTTAAAAGAAAGCGGATATTTCCTCTTCCCCCAGCCTTCAGCAATATTGGCAGCAACGGATCTCGATGATCGCCTGATTTGATCTGTCAATGAGTATCTTTCTTCAACCGGGAATCCGGCGCTTATCCAAAAAACATCCATTGCAAGCTTATGGGCTAACCGATATACTTCAAGATCCATAAATGATCTTATGGGATTAAATCCTGTTTCCATAATATCCTGTTTATTAGTGATTAATAATTTTTTTCTTACCTCCTACTTCTTACCTCTTACCTCCGTTTACATCCGGAACACCCCGTACTTCGTCTCCTCCCACAGCTTATTCATCGAAGCAGAAATGCCCATGGCGATGATTTTCCGGGTATCTACCGGGTCAATAATCCCGTCGTCCCACAGCCGGGCGGTGCTGTAGTAGGCGGAGCCTTCCTCCCCGTACTTCTTCAGGATGGATTGCCGGAGGGCTTCCTTTTCGGCTTCGGGCAGGGTTTTGCCCCGGGCTTTGAGTTGTTCCTCCTTTACGGTGGTAAGCACTCCGGCAGCCTGTTCGCCGCCCATGACCGATATTTTGGCGTTGGGCCACATAAACAACAGCCGGGGTTCATAGGCACGGCCGGCCATGGCGTAATTTCCGGCTCCGAACGAACCGCCGAAAACCACCGTGAACTTGGGAACACGGGCATTGGCGACGGCATGAACCAGTTTGGCTCCGTCGCGGGCGATTCCCCGGCGTTCATAATCCCGTCCCACAATAAAGCCGGTGATGTTTTGCAGGAAAAGTACGGGAACTTTCCGGGAGGTGCAGAGTTCGATAAAGTGGGCGCCTTTCAGGGCGGTTTCGCCGAAAAGCACGCCGTTGTTGGCCAGTATGCCCACCGGAAATCCCATGATGTGCGCAAACCCCGTGGTAAGGGTAGGGGCATAGCGGGCTTTGAACTCATGAAAACGGCTGCCGTCAACCATGCGGGCGATGATTTCTTTCGAGTCAACCGGTTTGCGAAGGTCAAGGGGAGCAATACCGTAGAGCTCTTCCGGATTGTAGTATGGCTCTTCAATGGGCTGGAGATCCAGCGGCGGCAGGTTTTAGTGTTCTGAAGATATCGCGGCAGATGCGGATGGCATGCCGGTCATTCTCCGCCATATGATCGGCCACCCCCGAAATGGAGGTATGCACGTCGGCGCCCCCCAGTTCTTCGGCGGTGACTTCTTCGCCGGTTGCGGCCTTTACCAGGGGCGGGCCGCCGATAAAAATGGTTCCCTGGTTGCGCACAATGATGGTTTCATCGCTCATGGCCGGCACATAAGCGCCACCGGCGGTGCAACTGCCCATCACGATCGCAATCTGGGGGATCCCTTCGGCTGACATGCGTGCCTGGTTGAAGAAAAAGCGCCCGAAATCGTATTTATCCGGAAAAACCTTTGCCTGTTCTGGAAGAAAAACCCCGCCCGAATCCACCATATACACGCAGGGCAGGTGGTTTTCCATGGCAATTTCCTGGGCACGCACGTGCTTTTTGATGGTTTCCTGCACATAAGTTCCCCCTTTTACGGTGGCATCGTTGGCCACGATCATGGTTTCACGGCCGTGGATTACACCGATACCGGTAATGATTCCGGCCGACGGGAACTCGTTGTTGTGAATGCCGAAAGCCGCCAGGGTTGACAATTCGAGGAAGGGCGTGTTGGGGTCGACGAGCAGGTCGATGCGCTCGCGGGCAAGCAGTTTGCCGCGTTCCTTGTGTTTCTTCACGGCCTGTTCGGGCGCTCCGTGAATGGCATCGGCCATGCGCTGTCTGTATTGCCCCAGCAACTGCTGAAAGGCTTCAGAATTCGAAAGGAATTCCGCCGATTTTGTGTCAATTTTCGATTCGATGCGGTACAAAGCGGGAGGGTTTAAGTGTTTTCCGGTTAACTGATTGCTAATTTAGGGAAATATAGCGTAACCATTTAAACAGCCGGGAATATGTGTTGTTCATAACCAGCTTTCCAAAACGGTGCCGGAATTAAAGGGTAATTCCTTATTTTGATGTGTTGATTAATATGCCACGGAAGCACCAAAACTAAAAATATAAAAGCGTAGAATTAAAAAATACGTCCGTTGTCCGGCCGACGAAGCCTTCCACATTGATTGTGTTAAGCATAGTGTTCGTTTAAAGCTCCAATCTTATAATGGTTCAAAATTATCTGTACAGTAAAATCAGCAAAACAGTTTCACTTATTTCAAAGGAGTTAGTTTCAAAATACCTTGATGCAAAAAGGAAGCAATCCTCAACAAACTGGTGAGCAGATTTAATCAGATGTTCATAATGAATACATAATCAAGAGGTTAGATATTTACAACTCCGGAATTCTTGTTGAACTTTCCACCTTGATCTTCTTCTCTTTCCGCACCAGGGTGCAGCATCCGGTATAAAGGTCGTGCTCGAAAAATAGGACATAACCTTTGTCCACAGCTTCTTCCAGAAAAGCCTCTTTTTCATTCAGGGTGATCAGGGGGCGGGTGTCGTAACTCATTACCCAGGGCAGGGGCAGGTGGGCCGGGGGTAGTAGCTGCTTAATGGTAATTTCAAACATGACCGTTTCCGGGAATGGATTTTCATTATTATTGTTATAATCCTTAGGTCGAATAATTTGTAATAATTGATAATCAGCGTTCCCGGGTAACCGGGCTGTATGTTAGCGACCGTAACTAGAAAAAGAACCATAAAATCACCTCTAATTTATCTTAGAAATCATGGAAATTAATCAAATAACAGATAAAATCATCGGGTGTGCCATAGAAGTGCACAAAGCCCTTGGGCCAGGTTTGTTAGAATCGGCTTATGAGGAATGCCTTGATTTTGAACTAAGAAATGCCGGATTCTTCACACAAAGACAATTTGCAGTTCCTGTTGTATATAAAGAGATAAAGCTTGAATGTGGTTACAGGATTGATATTCTCGTTGATAATAAAGTTGTGATCGAACTAAAAACCGTCGATTTTTTTTCTCCGGTTCATTAAGCCCAAATATTAACTTATCTGAAGTTTTCAAGGAAGGAGATCGGGTTGTTAATAAACTTTAATGTTAAGCTACTTAAAGATGGAATACGAAGATATCGTATGTGAAGTTTATTTTGCTGTTACAAATAGTACACCGGGGTTTCACTGCTCAAAGCAGAGAGGGATTTGAATATCTGTGAAAAAAAAAAGTTACACAGAGCGCACTGAGGTTTCACGGAGTAGCACGGAGAAGAATTTAAAACTCTGCGACCCACTGTGACTACTCTGTGAATCTCTGTGAAACAAAAAAAGTTACACAGAGCACACCGGGGTTTCACGGAGCAACACGGAGAAGAATTTAAAACTCTGCGACCCTCTGTGAATCTCTGTGAAACAAAAAAAGTTACACAGAGAGCACTGAGGTTTCACGGAGTAGCACGGAGAAGAATTTAAAACTCTGCGACCCTCTGTGACTACTCTGTGAATCTCTGTGAAACAAAAAAAGTTACACAGAGCACACCGGGGCTTCACGGAGTAGCACGGAGAAGAATATAAATTTTGTGATCCTTTGTGAAATAGAAAATTTCCTTCCGGGTTATTGAAGCTCCTTCAACCTCATGGCCTTATCCACCTTAATCCCCTTTTCCGTCCGCGCCAGGGTGCAGCATTCTGTATAAAGGTCGTGCTCGAAAAATAGGACATAACCTTTGTCAACGGCTTCTTCCAGAAAAGCCTCTTTTTCATCCAGGGTGATCAGCGGGCGGGTGTCGTAGCTCATGACCCAGGGCAGGGGCAGGTGGGCTGCAGTGGGCAGCAGATCGCTGGTAAAAACAATGGTTTTGCCTCTGTATTTTATAAACGGAATGGCCTGTCCGTCGGTGTGGCCGTTGTAAAAGCGGACCTCAATGCCCGGGAAAAGCTCACCGGGATGATCGAATAATTTAAGGCGGCCGCTTTCTTCAATGGGCTGTATGTTTTCTTTCAGAAATGAAGCGCTTTCTCGGCGGTTGGCATGCATGGCCCATTCCCACTGGGCTGCGCTGATCCAGTAGGTCGCATTTGGAAATACGGTTTCAAACCCGCTGCGGTCGGCCGTGTATTTTACGCTTCCTCCGGCATGGTCAAAATGCAGGTGGGTGAGAAACATATCGGTGATGTCTTCGGGTGCAAACCCGGCCACCGCCAGGGATTTTACCAGACTGTCGTCGCCGTTGAGATGGTAATGGCCGAAGAATTTTTCACTTTGTTTGTCCCCGATGCCGTTGTTGATCAGAATTCTGCGGTCTCCGTCCACCACCAGCAGACAGCGCATGGCCATATTGATCCTGTTGTTTTCGTCAGAGGGGTAATGTTTGCTCCACAACGATTTGGGGACAACGCCAAACATGGCGCCGCCGTCGAGTTTGAAATTTCCTGTCGGTATAGCGAAAAGTTGCATAAATTGAATAATTTAGCTGATTAACAACGGGAAAGGCGTTTTGTTGATAGGCTGCATACCGCATAGGGCAAAAAAGTGTTGACCATAACAGTGACTATAAGACACAATAGATTGTTCTCAGGGAATTCAGCATTCAATGATTCAAAACTATAAAATCTCATCAACCTTAAATTAGTGCATGAACCTAATGTTTTCTAATGTACCTACTGTGGTTATTTTATTTAATAGATTTGGAGAAATATGGCAAGTTTCTTTTCACCACAATAGGACACAATAGATAGGTTAGAAGGCCGGAATGAACATAATCAAAATGACTCAATTCTTTAAAATAGCATCAACCGATGTTAATACTAAAACCTATTGTGCTCTACTGTGCCTAATGTGGTTATTTCTTTATTAAGCAGAAGCACCCTTTTCATAAATCCCATTTAGTTGTCATCTTTTTTATCTGAACTTTGCACCTGAGTTTGGAATGGAGTAACTTTAAACTCTGGTAATCGGGATTATACCAACAAATAGTCATGAAAAAAACAGTTTTACTCTTTGTTATCATTCTTGCCGGTCATTTATTATTGGCACAGCAATATTTCAACACCCCTGCTGCCAGCGGCGATCCTGTGCTGGTGCTGATGAACCCGACCGTAAATAATCTGAAGACGGTATTTTACCTGATCGACAAGGGTATTTTTCCGCTGCCGGAGGACTACCGGCTTTTGGGGTTCTATCACACAGCCCAGGCTTACGATTTCAGCCAATCCGAGGGATTTATCCGGGAATCGGGCAGAGAAGACGTCTTTCTGCATGCCTGCAGTGCATTGCCCGGTCACCGGCTTTACGGGGAAAACCCGTGCAGCGATGATTTCCGCCTTGTTTTTGAGAATTCAGCGGGCGTTATCTTCTTCGGTGGTCCCGATATTCCCCCGGCGTTTTACGGGGAGGAGACCAACCTGCTGACCGCGATCACCGATTATCACCGCCACGCATTTGAAGCCTCCTTTCTGTTTCATCTGACCGGCGGTTTTCAGGATGATGCGTTCACCCCCCTGCTGGAACAAAATCCCGATTTTCTGGTAATGGGCATCTGCCTCGGCATGCAAACCATGAATATAGCTGCCGGGGGTACCATGACTCAGGACATCCCGACCGAGGTTTACCAATTAACCACTGCTGAGCAGGTCCTGGCCATGGAACAGGACAACCGGCACCGCAACTACCACACGCAGTTCGGGCTTGACGATGCGCTGATGTGGGGAAGTTTTCACCGGATTAAAATTACCTGTCCCGAAAAACTGAAGTTTTTCACTGCAGGCTCTGCCCCGCACCCGGGTGTGCTGAGCAGTCATCATCAGGCCGTTGAAAAAACCGGAAAAGGGCTGGAGGTGGCTGCCACTTCCGTGGATGGAAAAATTCCCGAGATTCTCCTGCACAGCCGTTATCCGAACGTAATTGGTTTTCAGTTTCATCCGGAGCCGGCACTTTTGTACAAACCGGATGAGAAGCTGAAGTTTGATCCGGGCAAACCGGCAACTATGTCATTTATTGACCTTTATCCGGAGGCGGAAGGAGAAACATTCAACCGGAATATCTGGAAATGGGCTGCCGATCGCTTGTCTCGTTGAAAAGACGATATTCAGTAAAAGAAAACAGTGTATCCAAAGAATGAATACACCGCTTCTTGTGAGATGCAACTCAAAATGAGCTGAATCAGGCTTAAACTATTTATACTCTTTCACTTCAATTTCGCCTTTCAGCACCATCATTCCGTTGACGGCGAGCGCCCGCATTTCGTCTTCGCCGGGATAAACGTGTACCGGTCCGATTTTGTAAACGCGTTCGATTACCTGGTTAACAAACCATTTACCGTGCGCAATGCCGCCGGTGATCAGGATGCCGTCAACCTCACCTTTGAGCACCGTACTCATGGCACCGATGGCTTTGGCCACCTGAAAGGCCATGGCTTCGAAGATAAACTTTGCATATTCATCGCCGGCCAAAGCACGCTGTTCCACTTCATAGGCGCTGTTGGTACCAAGGAAAGCGGCCATACCGCCTTTGCCCTTGATCATGGTAAGGATTTCCTTCTGGGTATATTTACCGCTGAAGCAAAGTCTTACGAGATCGGCCGATGGCAAGGTTCCGCTTCGTTCGGGCGAAAAAGGCCCTTCCCCGTCAAGTGCCTGATTTACGTCAACCACCTGCCCCTTGCGGTGCGCGCCCACGCTGATGCCGCCCCCAAGGTGGACTACAATCAGGTTTAGGTCTTCGTATTTCCGCATAATGGATTTGGCATGCTGGCGGGCAATGGCTTTCTGGTTCAGGGCATGGAAAATCGATTTGCGGGCAAACTCCGGGTGCCCCGAAACTCTGGCAAGCGGTTCCAGCTCGTCGACCACCACCGGGTCGGCAATGAAGGCACGGGCGTTGGGCAGGCTCTTTGCAATATCATCGGCAATAAAACCACCGAGGTTGCTGGCATGCTCACCCATCGGACTGTTGGCCATATCGTGCTTCATGGCTTCATTGACCTCGTAAACCCCGGAGGGGATGGGTTTGGTAAGTCCGCCCCGGCCAACCACGGCCCGGATGCTGTCCATCTCTATGCCTGCTTCTTCCAGTTGTTTGTAGATTATCTCCTTGCGGAAATTATACTGGTCGGTAATTTTATCAAAACCCGAAAGTTCTTCGGTTGAATGGGCAATCGTCCGGACAAAAACGGGATTCGGGCCGTGGAAAACAGCAATTTTAGTGCTTGTAGAGCCCGGATTGATGGCTAAAATCCTAAGTTCTTCCATTTTGGATTATTTAATGCGGTTTACTTCGCGATCAGCGCTGCCAGCGCAATGCTGTAGAGTTTTGTAATGGCGCTGTCGCCGCGCGATGACAACACGCAGGGAACACGGGCGCCTGCAACAAATGCACCCAGTTCCGCCTTTGCCAGCTTGGTATTGGCTTTATAGAAAACATTTCCCGATTCGATATTGGGGAAGAGCAGGCAGTCGGCGTCCCCGGCAACGGGCCCGGAGAGTTTCTTGATCTGCGCGGATTCCTTGTCGATGGCTGCATCCAGCGCCAGCGGGCCATCCACATAAGCGCCGCTGATCTGACCACGGTCGGCCATCTTCGACAGCAACGCTGCTTCGGCACACGAAGGGATGCCCGGCAAAACCTGCTCCGAAGCGCTGATAACGGCCACTTTCGGCTTTTCTATGCCAAGCGCCTTGGCGGTATTTACCAGATAGTTCAGGATGGCAACTTTTTGCTTGAACTCCGGAAGGGGGATTATGGCCACATCGCCCACAATCATAAGCTTCTCATAGTTCGGGTTCTCAATCACGGTAACGTGGCTGAGGATAGCGCCCGGATCCATCAGTCCATTCTCTTTGTTAAGAATGGCTTTCATGTATTTGTCGGTGCTTACCAACCCTTTCATCAGCAGTTCACCTTCCCCGTCGTTGATCAGCTTTACGGCAACAGCGGCAGCTTTTCCTTCGTTGGGCTCGTGCACCAGGCGGAATTTTCCGGGATTTATATTTAACTGACTGCAAACCTGCAGCATGGTTTCTTTATCTCCCACAAGCGTTCCATCAATAATGCCCTTGTCAACAGCTTCACTCACAGCCTCAATGGTATGTGAATCATTTGCATAGGCCGCCACCAGTCTTTTTTTGCTTTTCGACTTCAGGACTTCAAACATCTGGTCCAGTTTCGTTATTGCCATGTAATCCTCCGTTTAATGGTTTGGTTGGTTATGTAAAAATATTGATAATGCGATACTTGCAACTAAAAGTTGTGCAAAATTACCAATTCTGTGTTAATTTACTAACAATAATCGGTTCTGCGGGTAAAAGTTTTATCGCCGGAGATTTCACGTATTAAAGGAACTTTTCAGACATAATTTTGGTTTATAAACAATTGGTAAACATCCGTGCTGACGCGGAATTAAAAATCACTTTACGATAAATCCGCAGGGTTTGATAATTTTGCCTGAACAGATTCCCGATTCATGAAAAAGCCTCCTTTTCTCTCATTTTATTCCCTGATTTCAGGATTGTTATTCTCCCTGGCCTGGCCGGCCAATGGATTCCCGCCCCTGCTGTTTGTGGCTTTTGTCCCCCTGCTGCTGATGGAGGGTTACTTCCTGTCGAACAGAAGCAACAACCATTCTTTCGGGATTTTCTTCCGGGTATGGCCCGCATTCATTATCTGGAACGGCCTCACCACCTGGTGGATTTATAATTCCACCTTCTTCGGGGTAACCATGGCTGTGCTGATTAACTCGGTGTTCATGTCGCTTACCTTCTGGCTGTTTCATTTTATGCGCCGCCGGCTTAAAAATCCTTCGCAGGGATACCTCGGATTAATTTTTGCCTGGATTTCCTTCGAATTCCTTCACCACCACTGGGACCTCAACTGGCCGTGGCTGAGTCTGGGTAACGGTTTTTCGGCCTGGCCTTCGTGGATGCAGTGGTACGAATTTACCGGCATGTTCGGCGGAAGCCTGTGGGCACTCGTGATCAACATACTTGTTTATAAAGTCATACAGTCGTGGCTTGACGGAACATCTTTAAAGATTGCGTTCCGTAGGTTGTGGCTGCCCCTTGCGGTGATGGCGCTGCCGCTGGCGGTATCACTGCTGATGTATTACACTTACAGTGAAAAAACGGCCCCTGTTGATGTGGTGGTGGTACAGCCCAACATCGACCCGTATGAGGAACAATATGAGCTTCCGGCCGATTTAGTAATAGAACATGCCACCGAACTGGCGCTCACCAAAGCCGACAGCCTCACCGATTTTGTTGTTTTTCCCGAATCCATGGTTCAACCTAACTGGTCGTCGGGTTTAATGATCTGGGAGAACGATCTGGAAGACCATCCCACCATCAATATGTTCAGGAATGGCTTGCTGCGTGCGTTGCCACAGGCGGGAGTTGTGGTGGGTTATTCCACCTACCGCTCCTATGAGCCCGGAGAGGAGATTCCCCCTACAGCCAGAAAATTCAGAAACAGGGAAGGGCATTACGATGCATATAATACTGCCTTCCTTTTCAGAAATTATCCCGACCTGCAGCGCACCCACAAATCAAAACTCACCCCCGGGGTGGAGCTGATGCCTTTCCCCTGGCTGCTGAAGCCGCTGGGCGATTTTGCCATTGATTTGGGCGGAACGGTCGGTCAACTCGGAACCGATCCCGAAAGAATCCCTTTCACCATCAACGACACCTTAAAGATCTCCCCGGTAATCTGTTATGAATCGGTTTACGGGGAATTTGTGGCCGGGTTTGTGCGCAACGGCTCCAATATGATTTTTGTTATCACCAACGACGGCTGGTGGGGCAATACCGCCGGGCACCGGCAGCATGCGCTGTTTTCATCGGTAAGGGCAATCGAAACCCGGCGCAGCGTGGCCCGCTCGGCCAACACAGGAATCTCATGTTTTGTAAACCAGCGCGGCGATATACTGCAACCCACCCCCTACTGGGAAACCGCAGTAATCAGGCAGGAAATAAACGCCAATGATAAAATTACGTTTTATGTGCGCTACGGCGATTACATTGCCCGTGGTTCGGTGCTGGGCCTGGTGTTGTTGTTGCTGGTCGCGGTAACTCAGAGGAGGAAGTGAGAATTTAAGGATGAGATGATGAGAGGATTTGAGGATTAGCTGATTAGCTGATGAGCTGAAGTAACGCTGTGAAACACAAAAATTTGCTTCGCAAAACGAAATGAAGCAAAGTGAAAATGCGGATCCTGTACTCTAAATACAACATATACAGATATTTTTATTGTTGAAACCGGGGACTTCAAATAATTCCATAAGAAAAGACCAGGTTACGCATCAAACAAGTGTCCGAATTCCCACCACCATTGGCTCGAGAAGCCTAATCCGCAATCCGCAATTCAAAATCCGCCTTCCCCTGGTCCCCCCGTCTCCCCGTCGCCTTGTCCGTTGCTATGAAAATCGATTATCCCGGCAACAGCGTCCCTCGTCCCCCCTTCCCGCAATCGTTTGCAAAAAATTCCCCATACAATACATCTATATTGGTAAATATGATTACCTTAGCGGCAGTAAGGCCGCAGAAGCCTGCCCTTTTTCTTCGGTAAATCAGGGTACAGAATATCATGACCAAATGCAATAAAACCATGAAAAAGGCTGAACACATTGTTCAGTTTTCTTGTTTATCAGGCATTTCAGGTATTTTATCAAAAAATTAACAAATTTCCCGGCTATGAATTTTGAATTTTCGGAAGAGCAGTTGATGATTCAGCAGGCTGCCCGCGATTATGCCCAGCGCGAACTGATTAAAGACGTGATTGAGCGCGACACTCACGCCATTTATCCCACCGAACATGTGAAAGCCCTGTCGGAACTGGGTTTTATGGGTATGCTGGTGGACCCGGAATACGATGGTGGCGGTATGGATACCGTTTCGTATGTGCTGGCCATGGAAGAAATTTCAAAGGTTGACTCTTCGGTAAGCGTAATCATGTCGGTGAACAACTCCCTGGTTTGTTACGGAATTGAAAAATTCGGCACCGAAGCGCAAAAGGAAAAATTCCTGAAACCGTTGGCACGCGGAGAAAAAATCGGCGCCTTTTTGCTTTCGGAACCCGAAGCCGGATCGGATGCCACCTCACAACGCACCACGGCCGAAGACAAGGGAGATTATTACCTGCTCAACGGAACCAAAAACTGGATTACCAACGGAAATACTGCCGGCACTTACCTGGTGATTGCCCAAACCCATCCCGAAAAGGGGCACAAGGGAATCAATGTGCTGATCGTTGACCGCCACTCACCGGGCATCAGTGTTGGCCCGCATGAAGACAAAATGGGCATGCGCAGCTCCGACACCCATTCCGTCATGTTCAACGATGTAAAAGTACCCAAAGAAAACCGGATCGGTGAAGATGGCTTTGGGTTCAAGTTCGCCATGAAGACCCTGGAAGGCGGCAGAATCGGCATTGCAGCCCAGGCCTTGGGCATCGCCTCAGGGGCGTTTGAACGGGCGGTAAAATATTCCAAAGAAAGAAAAGCGTTCGGAACCGAAATTGCCAATCATCAATCGGTAGCCTTTAAGCTGGCAGATATGGCAGTTAAGATCGAAAATGCCCGAAACCTGTGCCTGAAGGCTGCATGGCTGAAAGATCAGGGAAAACCTTACGGCTATGCCAGCGCCATGGCCAAATATTATGCCGCCGAAATTGCCATGGAAGTCACCACCGAAGCCGTGCAGATTCACGGCGGATACGGATACGTGAAAGAATACCATGTGGAACGCCTGATGCGTGAAGCCAAACTCACACAAATCTATGAAGGAACCTCTGAAATTCAGCAAATCGTTATCTCACGACAAGTCCTTAATGAATTTTAGATTTTGAATTGCGGATTTCGGATTCATCCTCTAATTAACTAATCAACCAATCAATGAACATCCTTGTTTGTATAAGCAATGTTCCCGACACCACCACCCGCATCAAGTACAGTGCGGATATGAAGGCGGTGGATTATTCGGGCGTACAGTGGATCATCAATCCCTGGGACGAACTTGCCCTTACCCGTGCCATTGAGCTGAAAGAGGCCCATCCTGCACTGGTTCAGAAAATAACCGTAATAACAGCCGGTGGCGCCGATGCCGATCCAACCCTGCGCAAAGCCCTGGCCTGCGGTGCCGACGACGCCATCAGGGTGGATGCTGCAGGCGGCGATTCGCTGTTTACTGCAACTCAGTTAGCACATGCCGTTAAAGGGGAACCTTTTGATGTAATCCTCTGCGGCATTGAGTCGAGCGACTACAACGGATCGGCCGTGGGTGGAATGCTTGCCGAATTGCTGGATTACAATTCCGTTTCAGCAGTCAGTTCGCTCAACCTCGATGGGAACAGCATCAAAGTAACCCGCGAAATTGACGGCGGCAAACAAAGCATAGAAACCTCAGCACCGGTGGTTCTGATTGTACAGAAAGGAATTGCCATCAACCCGAGAATCCCTTCGATGCGCGGAATTATGACCGCCCGCACCAAACCCCTGAAAGTGGTGGCTGCTACTGCTGCGGCTCCGGGCAGTAAGGTTGTCGGTTACCAGGCGCCTCCGCAGAAATCGGCCTGCAAGATGATTGACCCGGAAAATATAGATGAACTCGTTCACCTGCTGCACACCGAAGCCAGGGTTATTTAACCAACTTTAAAAGAATACGATATGTCAGTACTCGTTTATATAGAAAACCGGAACGGCAAGTTCAAAAAGAGCACTTACGAACTTGTTTCATACGGCAAGCGTCTGGCCAACGGATTGGGTGGCAGCGTAACCCTTCTTTCCATAGGCAAAGTGGCTGAAGATGAATTGAAAAACCTCGGAGCCTATGGTGCCGGCACTATATTATCGGCCGAAACCGATGTTCCTCTTGATGACAGGGCTTATGCATCGCTGATTGCCGCTGCTGCCCAAAACAGCGGGGCAACACTGGTTGTAATGGCCCACAACGTTACCGGAAAAGCCCTCGCGCCCCGCGTTGCCGTGCGCCTGAATGCCGGACTGGTGAGCGCTGTTAACGGATTGCCGGTTTCATATCAGCCGTTTGTGGTAAGCAAAAAAGCCTTTTCGGGAAAGTCCCTGATGCAGGCTGAGATAACTACCGATATTAAAGTCATCACCCTTTCGCAGAATACCGCCGGGATTGAAACTTTTGCAGGAAATGCTGCGGTTGAAACCATGGATGCATCGGCAGTAACAAGCGGAATTACCGTATTGTCGACCGAAGTGCAGACAGGAAAGATCCTCCTGAGCGAAGCCGATGTGGTGGTATCCGGAGGCCGTGGAATGCGCAGTGCCGATAACTGGGAACCCCTGGAAGAGCTTGCCGGGGTGCTGGGTGCGGCTACCGCCTGTTCGAGGCCGGTGTCTGACGAGGGTTGGCGTCCGCATCACGAGCATGTGGGACAGACCGGTAAAGTGGTTGCCCCCAATCTTTATTTTGCGCTCGGAATATCAGGAGCCATTCAGCACCTGGCCGGCATCAGTTCATCGAAGGTGATCGTTGCCGTAAACAAAGATCCCGAAGCGCCCATTTTTTCCGCTGCCGACTATGGCATCGTTGGCGACCTGCAAACGGTGCTTCCAAAAATGACAGAAGCGTTCAGAAAATTTAAATCCGGAAATTAATACAGCTGCCGCCGGCTCAGCCGGAGCCGTTGAATCCGGTTTTATTTCAGGCATAAGATCAGGGCTCAGAGGTACAGGAAACCAGTTACATTCCTGTCTTTATGAGCCCTGGCTTTTCACGGATCTGCCGTTTTCCGGCTGCATTCAATGGTTTTGTCCGACAAGTAATGCCCCGCGTAAGGAACAACCCATGCGATTTCTGCCTACTTTTGCTCAGAAACCGATTCCATGAAACGAATAGCCATTTTTGCATCAGGCAGCGGCAGCAATGCCGAAAACATAGCCGGTTACTTTCAAAAGAGTTTGAAAGCCAGGGTAGAAGCCTTTTACACAAACAATCCCAAAGCAATTGTGATTCAACGTGCTAAAAGACTGAATATTCCGCTGGTCTTGTTCGACCGGGAGATGTTTTACGCGGGGGATGCGGTGTTGCGCGACCTTTGTATCCGGGAAACCGATCTTATCGTTCTGGCCGGTTTCCTTTGGCTGGTTCCGGGCAATCTGACCCGTGCCTTTTCAGGGAAAATTGTAAATATTCATCCGGCTCTGCTGCCAAAATTTGGAGGTAAGGGGATGTTTGGAATGGCCGTTCATGAAGCGGTTATTGAAGCCGGTGAAAAAGAATCGGGAATCACCATTCATCTGATAGACGAGGTTTACGACCGCGGCAAAATCCTGTTGCAGGTAAAATGCCCGGTACTGCCCGGTGATACACCGGAAACCCTGGCCGAAAGAGTGCATCAGCTTGAATACGAGCACTATCCTAAAGCGATTGAACTATTGCTTGGATAGGAGGGACGGGCTTCCCACTGAAAAGGAAGACTCATCAGACAGTGACAAGGGGACCCGGGGAATGGGAGACAAGGCGAAGATTTTGCGGATTGCTTGCGGATTTTGAATTTCGGATCTAAAAATCCTTCCCTGGAAAGGACAATGCGGTTTGAAAGAATTACTGATTATTATAATTCTTCAACCTCAACATTTCAGCAATGGACGAGTAACGAGAGGTTTTGTTTGTAACGGTAGAAAGTCCTTGGTAACCAATCCGCAATTACTTCACTATCAGTAGATAGTAATTCTTCTTCCCTTTCTGCACCAGCAGGTATTTGCTGCTCAGCAGCTGCGAGGCATCCGCAATAAACTCTTCGCTTACTTTGGTTTTGTTTATCTGAACGCCTCCGTCTTTCAGCATACGGCGGGCTTCGCCTTTTGAGGGGAAGATCGTAGTTTTTTCGGCAACCAGGTCAACAATACCGATTCCGGCAGACAGGTCAGCGGTGTTTAATTCGTATTGCGGAACGCCCTCAAATACCGAGATAAGGGTATCTTCATCCAGGCGGTGCAGGGCTTCGGCGGTTCCCTTGCCAAAGAGTATTTCGGAGGCTTCAACGGCCGAGAGGTAATCGGTTTCGGAGTGGATGCGGATGGTGATATCCTTTGCCAGTGCTTTCTGTAGCACCCTCAGATGGGGAGCGGCCTGGTGTTCGGCAATCATAACATCAATTTCCTCTTTTCCGTAAAGAGTGAAAATACGGATGTATTTTTCGGCATCGGCATCGGAGGTGTTGAGCCAGAACTGGTAAAACCTGTACGGTGAAGTTCTGGCCGGGTCGAGCCATACATTGCCCGTTTCCGTTTTTCCGAATTTGCCGCCGTCGGCTTTGGTAATCAGCGGACAGGTGAGGGCATAGGCTTCTCCTCCGGTTTTTCGCCGGATAAGCTCGGTGCCGGTAGTGATGTTTCCCCACTGGTCGGAACCGCCCATCTGCAATTTGCAGTTGTTGTGCTGGTAGAGGTGCAGAAAATCATACCCCTGTACCAGCTGGTAGGTAAATTCGGTAAACGACATCCCCTCTCCGGCTTCACCCGTAAGGCGTTTTTTTACCGAGTCCTTTGCCATCATGTAGTTTACGGTGATGTGCTTGCCAACATCGCGGATAAAGCTAAGGAACGAAAAGTCCTTCATCCAGTCGTAATTGTTCACCATTTCGGCGCGGTTGGGGGCGTCGGTATCGAAGTCGAGCAGTTTTCTGAGCTGTTTTTTCAGGCATTCCTGGTTATGTCTTAGAGTTTCTTCGTCGAGCAGGTTTCGTTCCTCTGATTTTCCGGAAGGGTCGCCTATCATACCAGTAGCTCCGCCCACCAGCACAATGGGCTTATGCCCGCTGCGCTGCAGGTGCTTCAGCATCATTACACCCACCAGATGGCCGATATGCAGCGAATCGGCTGTTGGATCAATCCCCACATAAGCCGAAATCATCTCTTTATTAAGCAGTTCTTCTGTTCCCGGCATTACGGTATGAACCATTCCGCGCCACTGCAATTCTTCAACAAAATTCATCTATTCCGTTTTTTGCAAATTTACGCTTATCCGGTTAATTGACAATAGCGGACGGAATGGTTAATGGCGCCGTGCCCGGGAAGGGTGTATTTTCTTAGATTTGCATTATGATATTTGTAACTGGAGCAACAGGACTGGTGGGGTCATACCTGCTTTTCAGCCTTTTGCAGGATGGAGTTCCTGTACGGGCCCTTATTCATAATGAGAAGAGCCTCGATCGCACGCGGAGGATTTTTGAGATTCTCGGAGGCGATTCCGAATCCCTGCTTGGAAAAATTGAGTGGGTCCAGGGGGATGTGCTTGATGTGGTTGCCCTGGGCAATGCTATGAAAGGCGTTAAACAGGTATATCACTGTGCCGCCATCGTCTCCTTTGATCCGGGGGATGCGGCAAAAATGTTAAAAATAAACGTGGAAGGTACTGCTAACGTAGTAAATGCATCCCTGGAAGCCGGGGTGGAGAAATTCTGCCATGTAAGTTCCATCGCTGCCCTGGGTCGTACCGACAACAGCAATGTGATCGACGAGAAGTCGCAGTTTACCGTACACCGCAACAATACCAGGTATTCACTGAGTAAATTCTATGCCGAGCGTGAAGTATGGAGAGGTACGGCGGAAGGACTGGATGCGGTTATCGTTAATCCGTCCATTATCCTTGGGTATGGTCATCCCGGCAAGGGCAGCACAAAGATGTTTACTACCATTTACCGCAATTCCATGTTTTACGGAAGGGGGATAAACGGCTTTGTTGGTGTGGAGGACGTAGTACGTTCGATGATTCTGCTGATGAAAAGTCCGGTGAAAAACGAGCGGTTTGTTGTTTCAAACGGCGATTTCAGTTACCGCGAAATTTTTTCGATGATAGCTCGTTGTTTTGGAAAGCCGGAGCCCAGGTTTCCCGTTCCTCCGCTGCTGCTCGAGCTGGTGTGGAGGTTCGAATGGCTGAGAAGCCGAATTACAGGATCCTCCCCCTTAATTACGAAAGAAACTGCCCGGACCTCAAGGGGCAATTACAGTTATTCCTCAGAGAAACTGAAGGAAACCCTTGGTTTTGAATATATTCCCATGGAACAAACCATTGAGCGTACCTGCAAACTCATTGAAGCCGATATAAAAAGCAGCGGGTTATAGAATTTCTGAAAAGACTGTCCTGTTTCTGAGGTCTTACCGATATTCATGTATGCCATAAGATAAAGTTTGGCAAAAAAAAACCTGCCGGATTCGACAGGTTTTGGGGAAGTTTATCTGGAGGCCAGTGTTTTATACTGGTCGTATTTTTCTAGAACGTCGCGCACGAACTGTTTGGTTTCTATGCCTTTCACACGACCGTATTTCACAACGGGGTCGTTGTAAAATTCGGGTTGCGATTTGGCAAGAAGGTAGTATTCAACGTTATCGTACCAGACAGCAGGATCTTTTCCGTGTTTTTCAGCCAGGTTCTGTGCATCGATAATATGGGCAAGCCCGATGTTATAGGCTGCCAGAATGAATTTCTTTCGTTCTTCCGGATCCGGAACCCTGTTTTTCAAGGCCTTGTCGAGATGGCGTATCAGTTTTATTCCTGCGGTAATCTGTTCGGCCGGTGTTGAATTTATGTGAGCTCCAAAGCGCTCGGCCGTCTGCGGCATAAGCTGCATAAGTCCGAAAGCGCCGCGGTGCGAAACGGCGTGGATGTTAAATTTTGATTCTTTATAGATCAGTGCGGATACCAGCCGCCAGTCCCAGTTTATGAGTTTACTGCTTTCGCGGATGACTTCATCGAAATCGGAAATGGAATGGTTTTTCACCGCATGACCGAGTGCCAGCCGGACCTGGCGGGCGTTGTTAAAATAGTTGGCATAGGTGCGGGTAAATTCCCTGCTGCCCTCATTCTTTTCAATCCATGTATTGATTTCACCCATCAGATTGACAGCACCCTTTCGTACGGCCCAGGAAACCGGAATATCGGGACTGATGGGAGTACTTATATCCAGGTCGTGGTAAATCTGTGCAAGGGCTTTGGCGGTATGCTCGTAAGCGATGGTATAATCGGCCCCATTAAGTGCAACGGCTTCAATCAGGTCGGTTTGTGTAACCCGGTCGATTCCGTCAATTATAACGGAATAATTGCTTGCATGCTGAATATCGGCAAGGTAAAACTGTTTGAGTGCATTAGCCGGCAAAGCAATGGTTTTCTGGCCAAGATATCCGAGATCACGTATCATCAGCGACTCAACGGTTTTCATATCCCGCATTCGTCTCCAGTTGTCGGGCTTGCGCTGTACAAGCACCTGACGGGAAGTAAACAAAGGTTCTGAGATCAGTGTATTTTTCCGGTAATCGGGATTTACAGGTAAATCGATGGCTACCAGGTCGACCTGCCGCCGCTTAAGGTATTGCAGCGCCTGATACGGGTCCTGTTCAACAATTATCTGAAGATCTACACCCAGGTAATGGGCAAAGCTGCTCAGCATTTCATACTGATAACCGCGTTCCTCGCCCTGATGGATGAAGTAATTTATGGGATTATCGTCGGTAATGGCAACCAGTACACCCCTTCGGACAATATCGGTCAGAAGACCGCCGTTGTCGTCGAGGCCCTGAAAACCGGATCTCCCGCCAGGTGAAGTGCACGATTGAGGAACAAGAAGAATTAGGAGTATAAGGGAGAAGACTAAATGCCTGAAATATAAATTAGGATGCATTCGCATTGTTTTGGTGAATAAAACAGCTCTGCTTTCGTCGCATAACCCTCTTGGAGTAATTTCTCACAGAGCCGGGAATTATCACATCCGTTTCGGACGCGGCCTGCTTAGCAAATAACATGCCAAAAGATTGATTTAATCGATTTTAACCAGCAGAGCCATTGTCCGGAAAGCTGTTCTGGCGGTAATTTCAGTGCAGTAAAAAAAACATCAGCTGGTTTTGCGATAACGCCAGACGGCCAGAGACAGTATGGTAATCCCATAAGCGGACAAGTAAAGCATAGGTTTTACAATATCTTGAAAACCAGACCCTTTAAGCATTATCATCCGCATAATACGAATAAAATAGGCTATCGGATTAAGAGTATTCAGTTGAAGTGCCCAGTGGGGCATGCTTTCGACGGGAGTAAATAATCCGCTCATCAGGATAAAAATTACCAGAAAGAACCACGACAGGAACATCGACTGTTGTTGGGTGTTGGTTATAGTTGAAATAAAAAGCCCGAGTCCCATAACTACCACCAGATAAACGGAGGCTACAAGAAATATGAGGAAAATATTACCCACGATCGGGATGTTAAACAATAAAACCGAGAGGGCAAGTCCGAAAGCCAGTTCTGCCAGGGCAATGATCCAGAAGGGCAGAAGCTTACCGGCGATAAACTGTACTTTCCTTATTGGCGTAACGTTTATCTGCTCTATGGTTCCTATCTCTTTCTCCCGAACTACATTCATACCGGCCAGAAACATCCCGATAAGGGTAACCAGCAAGACAAGAATGCCCGGAATCATGTATGTTTTGTAGTCCAGAGCCGGATTGAACCAGTACCTCCAGCTCACCTGAACCATCTTTGGAGGAAACCCCTGCATGTGCGACAACACTTCACGATTATAGCTTTCGATGACCGACAGAGTGTATGCATTCATCAGGGCGGCAGCACTTCCGTTGATGGCATCGGTTAATACCTGCACCCTGGCCGGACTCCCCGATACAACCTGCTTCTCAAAACCCGGCAGTATCACCAGCTGCTGGTGGATTTCGCCCTCTTTCAACTCTTCCAGGCCGTGCAATGCGTCCGCACTTTCACCGCTGATATGGTAAAAATCTGAAGACCTGAAATGCTCCAGCAAAGCCCTCGAAGCAACCGAATTGTCGTTGTCGGTGATGTAAAGACGAATGTTTTTGATCTCAAAGGTTACTGCATACGAAAGAATAAGCAACTGTACCAGAGGCATGAGGAAGATAACGGGAAGCATCATACGGTTTCTGAAAACCTGTATAAACTCTTTCTGCATTATGTAGAAAATTGTCCTCATGTTGTGGAAAATCTGTGGTCAGTCGAGGCGAATTTTGAATTTTCGGATGCTTGCCAGGATAAATACACCGGTCATTGCCGTCAAAATCAGGGTTTCTTTCCAGAAATAGGTTAATCCTGCCCCTTTAAGCATGATCGATTTTATGATAAAGATAAACCACCGCGGAGGCATAAGCAGGCTGATCCACTGAAGCACCGCGGGCATATTTTCGATGGGGAAGATGAATCCCGAGAGCAGGATCGTAGGAAGCATCAGTGCAAACATCGACAGCATCATGGCGGTTTGCTGGTTATTGGCTACCGTTGATATAAAAATCCCCAGCGAAAGTGCGAGCAGTATGAACAGTATGCTTTCGGCAAGCAGGAGCAGGAGGCTCCCTTTTACGGGAACTCCGAATACGTAATAGCTCATCAGCAGTATGCTCACTGCGTTAATGAACGACAACACCACGTATGGCGTAACTTTTCCGAGAATTATACTGATGGGTTTCAGGGGCGAAACGAGCAGGACTTCCATGGTGCCCGCCTCTTTTTCGCGGGCAATAGAAATGGAGGTCATCATAGCCGAAACGAGCATCAGCAGAATGGTTATGATGCCGGGCACGAACATATAAACCCCCTTAAGCGACGGATTGTACATCATACGGGGTTCGGCAATTACAGCCTGGGGGGGATAGGTGCCGAGGCTTCGGTTGTAGCCGTTAATTATTCCTGTGGCATAGTTTACCAGCAATTTAGCGGCATTCGGATCGGATGCATCGGCAATTAGCTGAACGACGGGGTTCTCACCTCTTTCGAGTTTCTGTGCAAATTCCGGTTCAAACACCACCACCATCTTTACGTCGCCCTGCCGGAACCGTTCATCAATTTCATGCTGACCCGCAAGAATATCACCTCCGGTAAAATAGCCCGAAGCAAACAGCTTGTTGCGTAGGTCTTTTGTAACCACATCGGGAACGGCATCCACCACGGCAACCCTGGCATCCCTGATCTCATTGGTGATGGCAAAACCAAAAAGCAGAACCTGCACCAGCGGCATCCCGAAAAGGATCAGCATGGAACGCACATCCCTGAAGATGTGGAGAAACTCCTTGATGATAAACCGTTTCATTCCTTCATCTGCTCTTCGTTTCGCCGGGCAAGTTTCAGAAATACGTCGTTCATGCTGCCGGCATTATAGGTTTTTTTCAGTTGCTCCGGAGTATCCAGCGCCTCAATTTTGCCGTCGACCATTATAGAAACCCTGTTGCAGTATTCTGCTTCATCCATGTAGTGGGTTGTTACGAAAACGGTAATTCCGGTTGCAGCCGCTTCATAAATCATTTCCCAGAACTGTCTTCGCGTAACCGGATCAACGCCTCCGGTAGGTTCATCCAGAAAAACGATTTCGGGTTTGTGAAGTATGGCAACAGAGAATGCGAGTTTTTGCCGTATTCCCGGCGGAAGCGAGGCAATCACGGCATCACTGAGTTCCAGTATCCCCAGTCTTCCAAGCATCTGATCTGCACGTTCGCGGATCAGCGCACTTTTCATGCGGTAGATGCCGCCGAAAAACCGGAAGTTCTCCCATACGGTAAGGTCTTCGTAAAGCGAGAAGCGCTGACTCATATACCCTATGCGCTGTTTGATTTTTTCCGTCCGGGTATAAACATCGTACCCTGCTACCCGGATCTGCCCGGATGTTGGTTTTGAAAGTCCGCACAATATGCGTATTGCGGTTGTTTTTCCGGCTCCATTTGCTCCAAGGAAACCAAAAATCTCTCCCCGCTGAACGCTGAAGGTGAGCCGGTCGTTGGCAACGAAATTGCCAAAGCGCTTTACCAGATCGACGGCTTCTATTACATTTCCGTTATTCTCTTTCGCTTCATACATGCCGGTCCGGTTGTTTCATCAGGTCAATGAAGCAGTCTTCAATCCCGGCAACGGCTTCCGAAATAATATGTCTGCCCAGTCCCTGTGCCGATAGGTACTGGCTGATTTCTGCGGCCGTCGGAGCCTGATCCGTATTTTCCGTGCTAATATGCACAGCATCCCCGAAAAGTTCCGCGCTGCGGATATGCTTCATTTTCCGGGTCAGACTGAGAATATTCAGCGCAGCGGAACCCTTGATCCGGTATATTTTATGCGGGAAGGCTGCGGTGATAGACTGTGGGGTTCCGGTTGTCATTATATTCCCCTGCTGCATAAGAGCTACCCGGTCGCAACGCATGGCTTCGTCCATGTAAGGTGTGGAAACTACGATGGTTATTCCTCCGGTTTTTAGTCGCATCAGCATTTCCCAGAATTCGCGGCGCGAAACGGCATCCACTCCGGTCGTCGGTTCATCAAGCACCAGTACCACCGGTTCGTGAATAAGGGCACACGAGAGTGCCAGTTTTTGTTTCATCCCACCCGAGAGTTTTCCGGCTTTTCGCTTTGCAAACGGTTCTATCTGGCCGTAGATGTCTTTAACCAAATGATAATTCTCACGCACATCTACGCCGAAAATGCCGGCAAAGAAGCGCAGGTTTTCCTCTACGCTCAGGTCGTGATATAGCGAGAACCTGCCGGGCATGTACCCGAGAATCCGGCGAAGGATGCGGTAATCCTTTACCACATCATAACCTTCTACTCTAACCTTACCGCTGCCGGGCAGCAAAAGGGTGGTCAGGATGCGGAACAGCGTGGTTTTACCCGCCCCGTCGGGACCGATAAATCCGAAGACCTCTCCTTTGTTAACGGTAAAATCCAGACTTTTCAGCGCTGTGGTTGTTCCGTAGGATTTTCCGACTCCTTCACCGGTGATGGATACTTCAGGCATGTAAGCTTATTATCTCCTGGTCTCTTCCTTTGTCCAAACGGCAGTTTTTCCAAGTCCCATCCACGATTTTCCTATATACCCCCTTACATTGGCCTTTTTGCCGTCGAGTTTTATATAGCTGTTGTATGTCTTACCACTGCTTGGATTGTATATGGTTCCGCCGCTCCACTCTCCGGCAGAAGCGTCGTATTTGAAGTCTTTCAGGATAACCAGTCCCAGGATCTTGCGCTTTTGCAGTCTGGCTTCGGGGTTGTTTTTGTCAAGTTTCTCGCTTCCATCGGTTTCCTTAGGCTCTTTAAGCCATACAATCTCGCCTTCGTACTTGCCGTTTGCAGCTTTGTAGATTCTGACCTGTGACTTCTCCTTTCCGGTATCGTCGTCGTAAGTAAGGTAGAAACCAATGATCCGGTCGGCCGGAGCCTGTGCACTCAGTGCGGCGGGGAACAACAGAGCCATGGTCAGACTAAGTGTAATCAGGGTGTTTTTCATAGTTGTCGGTTTTGATGAATAATTAAAGGTTGATTATTTATTGAAATTAACTTCTGCGGGCATGGAAATTTTCAGACTTCCATCGTTTTTAACGTTTAGTTTTACGGCATATACCAGGGTAACGCGTTCTTCACGGGTTTGGATGATGCGTGGCGTAAATTCGGCCGTCGGTGAAATCCATGTTACGGTTCCCCCCAGCTTTTTCAATCCCTCCGGAGTGTCGATCAGAACTTCGGCTTCATCTCCGGTTTTTACGGCCGACAGCATATCGCCGCTTATGTATACACGTAAATCCATGGTTTCCATATCCGCAACCCGGAACAATGGCTTACCGTAAGCGCTTATTTCTCCGGCTTCGGCAAAACGGTTCAGAACGGTGCCGCTAACGGGATGTATGATGTAGCAGCGTTTGAGCGACTCTCTTACCTGAGCGAGCTGTGCATCTACCACCCCGATTTCGCCTTCCAGACTGAGCAGTTGTGCCTTTACCGCATCTATCTGTCTGTCGGCAACAGCGATTGCCCCAGTAATATCGTCGAGCTGTTTGGGAGTGGCAGCTTCCTCCATCAGCAGATTTTCGATTCTGGTTTTGTCTTTCGACAGATTTTCTTTTTGCTGCCGGTGCACTCCGGCCTGAGCTGTAATACCGGCTGCTTTTGCCTGCAGTGCCGACCGCTGTGCCATAAGTTGCCTTACCCTCAGATGCAGGTCGGTGGTATCGATAAGTCCGGCCGTATCTCCGGCTGCAACAACTTGTCCCTCAACCGCCACAAGCCAAAGAATCTTTCCGCTTGCTTCGGCCGATACAGTTGTTTCCACGGCTTCAAAATTGCCGTATGCGTCGGATGTCCGGTTGTTGCGGTTGCACGATATGGCAACGGTCGCCAGTATGCAGATGCACAGATTCAGGAGTCTGCGTTTCATTTTTCAGTGGTTTTTGTAAGGTTGTTAAGCAATCCCGATGTGCTGATGTAATTGAGTTTTACCTGTTCCAGGCGGATTCGGTTCAGGCTCAGGTTCAACTCTGCCCTGAGCAGAGCATTGTAATCGGTCAGATATTCCGATGATGTGATGATTCCCTGGTCCAGTCGTGCTGAAGCAGCAGCAGCCGTCTGTTTTCTCAGGCTGATGATGCGGTGGTCGGCAGCTATCAGGTGTTCAATTTTGCTGACTTCCTGCCTCAGCGTCTGAAGCGCAATCCTCTGGTTTCGTTCGTAGGTTTCCAGTCGTGTGTCAACTATTTGCTCCTGCAGAACCAGAATTTCTTCCTGCTTTTTCATCTTTCCCCAGTCGTGAATATTCCACGAAAGCCTGGCTCCCAGCAGGGCATACGGTTCAAAATCGTTCGACAGCATATTGAGCCCGGGTCTTCCGTAACCTATGGAAGAATAAGCTGATATCCAGGGTCTTCGGCTCAGCCTGTTAAGCTCCTGAATGCCGGAAAGTCTCCGTTTCTCGAGCAGAAAGGACTCATACTCGGGTCTTCCTCCGGTATCCGGGGCAGGCAGCTCTTCGTAATGCGGCATTTCGAGTTCGGCATACCGGACGTTTTCCAAGCCACAGAGCTCTTCCAGTCTGTACAATGCCATGGTTTGGTTATATCCGGTTTCGGTCAGCATCTGTTCGATGCCGGTTATTTCTGCATCCAGCACGGCTGCATTCGACGGAAGCATTGTGCCGTTTTCTATTCCGGCTCTTACATTTTTTAGGCGTGCATAAAGTTCATCCATGGCAGCACGGAGCAGTTTTTCGTTTTCCCGGAGACTCAGGATGCTGAAATAAATCTGGTTTACATTTTCCAGCAAGCGGTAGTTTTCCACTTCTACCGCGTTGATATGGATCAGCATATCAATCCGGTCGTTGACCATTTGCCGGTTTATGCTGCCACCATCCCATACAAGCTGACTAACCTCTGCCCATATCTTGTACTGGTCGTGTGCGATTTCGGGGATATCAAGTCCCGGAAGGCGGATGGGCAGTTCCGTAACGTCCGATTGCCAGGAGGCTTGCCCGTTGAAGTTCATCTGCGGCAATTGCCGGGTGTGGAGCGCTTCCTTCTGAATCCGGTGTATCTCCGGATAAAGCTCTGCCTGCAATCCTGCCGGATTCATCCTGATGGCCTGTTTGTGGCACGAATCCAGGGTCAGAACTACGGCGGACTGCGCGCCAGCGGCAGCGGCAATAGTTAAAGTCACGGCCAGACAGAAAGCAAATTTTTTCATGGCCTTTTTATTATGGAATGGATAATCGTTTGCGGAACCAACTCCTTACGTTCCCTTATGAATGCATCAAAATCTTCCGGATTCATCGAAAACATCCCCATAATGACCGGCTGAGCGATAAAAGGCAGAGCAATGAGCGACATCATGTTTACAACAAGATGGGTAACCGGTATATACTCAATTTTACCCGATAGGGCAGCTTCTTTTATCTGGTTTTCGAGCACCCTGAGATTTGGTCCGCTTTCTTTCAAACTTTCCAGAAGACGGTATGGATTGCGGCTGAGCTCATGGAAAACAAAACCTGCGAATTCCGGATTGCCCGAAAGAATGTCGATATAGGTTGATGTGAATGTACGGATTTTATCGAAAAGTGGCATGTCGGAATTCATAATGCCAATCAGTTGCGGAAGAGTCGACTTCACCACATCCCGGAATACCCGGTCGAAAAGCTTATCCTTGTTGCGGAAGTAGTAGTGAAGCAGGGCTTTGTTGATCCCCGCTTCATCGGCAATCTCCTGCATACGGGCTCCGTCAAATCCTTTACGGGTGAACACTTTTCTTGCAGCCCTGAATATTATTTCTTCCGTTTTGCTGTCGATCGAACCCATGCCTTAACCAAATAATTTAACCAGATGGTCAAATGTACAACATAAAAACAGCGTACTGCAAGTTTTCGGGAAGAAAATTTCAGTCTGTATTTCTTAGGGCTTAGTTTTCAAGAAATTTAAAGCTCAGCAATACGGCCTGAACCTGTTTCAGGTAATTTCGTTTCGACTGATTGGGGGCATACACATAGCCGTCGAGGCCGATCACCATGTTGTTTTTTGTGTCAACGAAGGTATAGTTGAGGAAAGGACCACCCATAAAGTCTTTACGCACCTCCCACAATCCGCGCATTTCGGTCGATCGCATGTCTTTCAGTGTGATGGTGCGGGCTGCGGGCGGCATAACGTCTTCCGCAATAATCATAAACGACCCTTCGCCCGGACCGGGAACGTATAGTTGTGTGAACTGGTTGCGTATCGATCTTATTTTGTTGGCATTAAATGCCAGGGTGTCGGTATAGGGATAGGCATAAATAAGGATTCCCTGGCTCATCACATTGGTTTCACGGCGAAGCCAGATAAAGTTATTTGTATCCACTGCCAGGTAATAATCTTTCGGCACGTTCAGATCCAGCCCGAATTTATTGCGTATGGCCTTGATCGCATCGAGGTTGAAATTTTTTCGGTAGAGTTCCTGAATTTTTTCAATTTCTGCGTTATCAAACAGGTTCAGGATTTCTTCGCGGCGTTCGATGAATAGTTCTTTTATCCCTTCAATGGTATGGGATGAAATTTTGACAACCCTTTGCGGCTTGGCCCAGACATTCCGTCTGATTTCAATTTTGGGTGCCGTAAGTGAGCTGTCGATGGCGATAATAAAGATATTTCGGTGGTTTTGAAGCAATTTCCCAAAGCCGTCAACCTTTACCTGAATCAGTTTATACAAAGGTTCAGGCTGAGGCATTCCCGGAAACGGGCCATCGAAAAAGTCGCGAATGGTATCGCCTGCAGAGCTTTTCCACAGATTGTTTTCCGACACTACGACGATTTCCGACGATTGACCCGTTGAAGATGGTTTTGTGGTTGTTTCGGTGTCGCACGACGAAAATGCAGCAATTATTCCCGGCAGCATCAGCAGGGAAAGTATTCTTCCGGATGTTTTTTTCATATCAGCCTGAAATGATTAAGATTTCGTAACAGGAGAGCGTATACCTGATAACGGACAAAGTTACCTGTTTATTGGATATATAAATGAACCGAACCGTTAACAAAAAAAGGCTGACTGCCGATCACGACAGGATGTTTACCTTGATTTTCTGTCCGGGTCTGAGATCCTTTTCATTGATGATGTTGTTGAGTTTTTTGATTTCCTCAACCGTCACACCTTCGTACTTCTGTGCTATTTTCCAAAGGGTATCGCCCTGTTGTACGGTGTAGTAGCGAAAATTCTGATCCCCGCTGCCTTTTTTAGCCGGAGTTTGCGTTTCTGCGAATTCGATGCGTTCTGTAACGGAGGTTTTCCCGACAACGAGTTTCTGGCCCGTTCGGATGATGTTCCCTTGTATATTGTTCCAGCTTCGGATGCTTGAAATGGAGGTTTTGTATCTTTCGGCTATACCGCCCAGGGTTTCACCCGATTTTACCTGGTGGTATTTATTCACGGTTTTTGTAACCACCTTAACACTTGCGGAATCGTTGTTCTGGTCAGGAACCGTATTTTCGGCGCCGGTATCCGCATTCTCGGCTACCCCTTCGCCCGTTACAGCTTCAGCGAGCTGGTTGTCAGAGGATTCGGCCACTTGTTTTCTGGCTACCAAAAGGTTTTCGCCTATTTTAATATTCGTTGAACTAAGATTATTCAACGACTGGATTTTTGCAACGGTGGTATTATAGGAAGAGGCTATTTTCCCGAGGGTTTCGCCAGCTTTCACCTTATGGTAAACGTTTTCTGTCCGGCCCGGTTCACCGTTTTGATGCGCTGCAGTGTTCGCTGCTTCCTCCCGTGACGGTGCATTCGAAGTTGTTTTGGATTTTGAAAGAGCATAATTTGCCGGTACCGATACTTCGGGTCTTACGATCAGCCGCTGACCGATCTGAAGGTTGGTTGACCGCAGCTTGTTCCAGCGCTTGAGATCCTCAACGCTGCAGTGGTATTTACGGGCAAGTACTCCCAGACTCTCGCCCTTTTTAACTTTGTGATATTCCGCTTGGGTAACGGTTTTCATCATAGAGAGAATTTCTTCCTTTTCACTCTGGGCCTGGGCATTTATGGCATAAAGGCGGGCTTCGTTGTTTACAAAGTCGCCGATGTATTTTTTCTGAAGCCTCAGAATGTAGGTGTTGTCTTTGGTTGCCGGGATTACACCACTTTTATAAGCCGGATTCAGGAAGGCGATTTCATCTTCCGGGATGTTCAGCGATGTGGAAATTTGTTTGAAGCTAAGAACATCCTTTACCACCACGGTATCTATCTCAAAATGGTGGAAAAGCGGCTGAACGGGTCGGAGGTTATGCTCAGCCGCATAGCTCATTACGTAGTTTACGGCAATAAATGCAGGCACGTACCCTCTGGTTTCCAATGGCAGAAACGGCCGGATCTGCCAGAAGTCCATTTTTCCGCCAGAACGACGGATGGCCTTATTCACATTACCGGCTCCCGAGTTATAGGCTGCCAGCACCAGCAACCAGTCTCCGTACATTTTGTACAGATCGTTCATATGCTCGCAGGCTGCTATGGTAGCTTTAAGGGGGTCGCGTCGGTCATCTACAAGAGAGGTAACATTCAGATCGTACATCTTACCCGTGCCATACATAAACTGCCACAGACCGGTGGCACCAACCCTTGATCTTGCAACGGGATTAAGCGCCGATTCTACAATTGCCAGGTATTTCAGTTCCAGCGGCATATTGTGACGATCGAGCTGCTCCTCAAACATCGGAAAATAAATCTGCGCCAGTCCCATAACCCTCTGCATCAACACGCGCTTTTTAGTAGCATACAATTCAATGTAGTCTCTCACATACTGGTTATACGTTAGATTTATTGGTGTGGCAGCATCCAGTTTTTTCAGCCTGTTGTAGTAAACGGAGTCGGCATATACGGGAACAAATCCTGGTGTAAAGCCAAACACATCCCGCAGGGTTTCGTCGGTCGGACATTCAAAGCCTTCGAAATACCGGAGGGCAGCCAGGCTGTCGAGCGAAGCTGCAATAAAGTCATCCTTGATAAAATCGAAGGTATTTGTTGTGGTATCGGCGTCCGTTGCAGGGCTTACCTGCGCCTGGAGGCGCATAAATACCGGAATGATTACAAAAAATGCAAGTGTCAGTGAAACGAGTTGCTTCATCGGATTGTATGTTTTATTTCGATACCGGACTGCACATTATCACAATACTGCCAGAAATCGGGCAGCCGGATTTCTCAGCTCTGCGATTGTTGTCACAAGTACTTGTGATACACCCCGGTAAAAATGTTTCCTTAAATCCCTGATACGGAACATTCGCAAAAATAGTGGTTAAATCTAAAACCTGCCGGATTTTTAACATTTTTTACACTGTCGTTTCCAAAAGGCCTGTTCAATCGTGGTCCTGCCCGGTAAAAAAACTCCTGAAGCAGTATATTCCGGTTCAAACCGTATGAATTATCCCAATTTTCTGGTGCGGCCTACCGCAAAAATCGATCCGGAGATTCACAAAACCGGGTGTAAATATTTCCGAGTGCACGTTTCAAAAACACAATAAAAGCAGTTAGACCGGCGTATCAACCCAAAGATAAAACTACCCCGCCAGAGTAAACCTTACCGGCATTGCAAACTGTGTTCTGACGGGTTTTCCGCGCTGATATCCCGGTTTCCAGGCCGGCATCAGGTTCAGTACCCGGATTACCTCCCGGTCGGTGGATGAAGACAGCCCCCGAAGTATGCGGATATTCGAAATCCTGCCATCCGTGCCTACCACAAACGTAACGTAAACCGTTCCATGTATGCCGGCTTCCCTTGCATCCTTTGGATAACGGATATTTTCAGCAAGAAACCTGTGCAGGGCTTCCTGTCCGCCCGGGTATCCGGGCATTTGCTCCACCACTACAAAAATTTCTTCTTCATCGGTTTCCTCCTCCATCACAGTCAGGCCGGCCGTAATGCTTTCTTCCGTCCTCTCATACAAATCCTCATCCGCAACAGCGGGCATGGATGCAGGTTTTTGCATTTCCGCTATTACGCTTGTTTTGCTTTTTATAGCCGGTTTTGCCGGAGCTTCACCGGAGCCGCTCCGTGCGTCGTCAACTGTAAGCGGAACTGCCGGCAGGGGAGGCGGCGGAACGTATGTAAGCAATCCTCCTTCTTCGCTCACGCTTGTTATTACCTCCCCGTCGGTGAGAGCAAAGTTTGCATCTGAGTACAACCTTTCATCGTTTTTAATGATGTACTGCTGGTTTAGCGACCTGCCATCGAACAGGAGAATAAACCGGGCACCAACTGCAATCAGAACCAGTATTCCGGCAACAGCCAGATATCTGTACAGAACATTGCCGCGTTCACCCGGGGAGCCGGATTGTGGTTTGTGCCCGGTCAGGGAATTGTCGTCCGGTGGAGGTATTGAATTTTGGCTCGGACGGAATGATTGAGTCGTATGTACCATCTGGACGGATGCTGCATCATGCAGTTTGCCGGCATCCTGCATAAAAAGCTCCCCTTGCAGTTTCTTTCTGACTTCACTCAGGTCTTCTGCTGCGGTGCCTGGTTCAGTACCGGAATATCCTTCCGCAGCCATGGCACAAAAAGCACATTCCGAAATATGATCCGCTGCGGCACGGGCGACTTCGGGGGTGAGGAAACCGGCACAATACCGCTCAAGCCCTTCCGCCGAAAGGCAACCCGAAGGTTCAAAAAGCCGTTTTACCGGTGAGTTTTCCATTTTATGTTATTCGTTTTACTGGTATTCGGTTTTTTCAGTTTCATCGCCGGCAATCATTTCTCTTTACGTGTTAAAGTACCTTTCCAGTTTATTTTTCAGATTGCGTTTCCCGTTCTGAATGTGACTCTTCACCTCCATGAAGGTAAAACCGGTTTGCTTCTCAATCTCGCTGTACTGCATCCCGTCGAGGTAAAACATCATCACACACTGCTGTTGTCCCGGAGATAATTCACCTATGGCCTTGTGCAGTAATTTGTACTGTTCTTCCTGTTCAGCAGATATAAGATTAAGAAAACCACCATTTTCCATAACATCCCCCATAAGATTGTCAATCCATTCAACCGGAGGTCCCATTCTTGTTCTTTGCCTTAGCGTTAGGGCACAATGCGTTTTGGTAATGGTAAAAAGCCAGGATTTGAAGTTTCGGATTTCATACTTTCGGATGTATCCGGGAAGCTTTACAAAGATATCCATAAGTCCGTCTCTGGCATCTTCACGGTTATGGAAGTAGTTATAACATACCCCGATTACCAGGTGGGAATATCTTCGGAAAAATTCAGCGATAATATCGTTGTACTCTGTGTCCTTGTATAACTCGCACAGCTCCTCATCAGAGGTGCGGCTGAATGGTCCGTCGAAGGGCAGGTCGGAGATGATCACGCGGGTAACCCGTTGTTGTGTTATGTATATTCATGAACGGAAGATGGCGTGCGGGTAGTATTTCTAACGGTTCATTTTTGCAGCAACTACTGCTGCTTTTTTGAAATGCCGTACATTCCCTTCCATATCAAAGATCTCGGCATGCACAATGTAAATGCCTGCGGGGGCTTTTGTCTGCCGTTCGGTTATTCCATCCCAGTAGTAAATATTTTCCGTACCGGCGGGATGGTTCCCTGCCAGCAGACGCACCATCCTCCCGCTGCTGTCGAAGATACGTATTGTAATGGAATTTCCCGGATTTTTCGTCGAAAAGCTTATGGCCAGCAAATCGTCGAAACCGTCGTTGTCGGGCGAGAATATTTCAGGTGTGAGCCCGATCTCTTCGTCTGCATCAGGCAGTAAAAACTGAGAGTTCCGGTACCCGGGTGTAGCAAAGCCGCAACTTTGAGAGGCGGAATGCCAGTTGTCGCGTTCCGATGCAGGCCTGTTGTAATTCACCCTTTCAAGCGAAACCCCGTCGGTTGTGCGAAGAAGCGGGAAATGCATACCGGCAGAGTACGAAAACTCATCTATTATTGTATTCCAGGGGGTTATTAGTACCACCGTTCCCTCTTCGTTCGGATAGGATGGGAAAGAGGTCATTCCGGAAATCGAGGTTAACCCTGGACTGAAATATTCACTTCTGACTTTTTCGGGTGCGGCAGTAAGTGCGAGATATTCACCGGGGAACAGCAGCCGGCCGTCGGGGGCCGTCTCTTTCGGAGTGCCTGTTTCTCCGCTGTTTTTATTTCTGTTGGTAAGCCAGATGTTCTTTAAGTCAATTACTTTGCCCGAGCGGTTATAGATTTCCACAAATTCGCTTCCTGCCGGACGTGCATCTGAAAGTACTTCATTGATGGCTAAATCGAAAGGTTCCGGATCTTCCGGAATGGCAAAACGTCCGGTCAAAGTGCCTGCGGTGGTATTGCCTGCACAATCGGAAATCCCCGGTGCAATCTCCAGGTCGTAGATTATACCGCTGCTAAAGTCGCTGCCAAAGTGCAGGTTCACCGAACGGTAAGCGCCCGGTATCAATTCCACGGCTACCGGATGCTGCAGTCCGTGCGATGCCTTGTAGATGAAAGGATCGGAAAGACTCAGGCTGTCGGCCGGTTCTGTAAACGTTAACCGTATATTGCGCGGCCCTGTTACCGCTATTTTTTCAATGCCTGGTTCCGTGGTGTCGGGATTAATTCCTTTTACGCTGTTTTCGATGCCCGGGGTTCCGCCTTTCGGGTTTACCGAAGCTTTCCAGTTGCAGTTTCCGGCACAGGGGTTCATGGGGTCGACCATTTCGAGCGACCAGCCCCCGTTTTTCTTCAGTGCATCCGGGTACCAGGAGTCGGAGTAGGTAACCATATGTATGATGGCTCCGCCGTCGTTTCGCAGTACAAGGGAAGTGCCGGTATTGGAAAGGCTGAGGCTGGAGAAGGATACTACTTCCCCGAATTCCTTAAGCTGCCGGGCCGCTTCCTCTGAAGACAGTATCAGGAACCCGCCGGGCGAAAGCACCATTTCCGGGAATGTTTTCTTTGAACTTCCGGCCGTCAGTGTCCAGCCCCCGAGCTGCAGAGGATACGGCGTGCGGTTCATAATTTCAAGGTATTCACAGGGAGGCAGTCCGATTACCGGATCGGGATCGGCCATGATTTCACTGATTACTACATCCCCGGCCTGCAGTTCGTGGTAGGCAAACGGAAGTGCCGCAGGATGCATCGTATTCCCGGCCATATCGGTTACTCCTTTGGCATTAATGGTATAGACTGTATTTTGGGTAAAATCATGCTGAAATAAAAGATGAACAAGATTTTTCTTTTGCAGATCCCGGCCAGCGGCAACGGGCATCTCTGCACCGGGATTTAGCAGGTAGTTCGAGGGTTGAGAAGCAGAAGATTCGCTCACGCTTTCGCTGAACAGCAATTGCAGTCCGGCAGTACCGCTAACGCTTGCCGATATCAGTGCCGGAGGAATGGTATCCGAGAGTGGAGGGCCGGAATAGATGTCGTCGAAATAGAAGCGTGTGGCATTGCTGCTGGTATATTTGCACAGTATGCCAAAGTGGGAATATCCCGACCAGTAGTTATCGTTTCCGCCGGCTTCAGGAATAAAGTCTTCCCCTCCGGCAGGATCGGCATAAATGCTCCATATTCCCCCGCCTGTAAGTGTAACCTTCAGCCGGATGGCAAAGGCATTTGCAATTAAGCCATCGCTGCCCCTGGCAATCAGGTTTGATACGGTTCCGCTTTTCCGGTAGAGTTCTATGGCATCCTGCGAACCTCCCTGTCCCAGCTTCAGATAATAACCGTTAAGGGGTTCATTCAGTGCCGGCTGATCCGACAGCAGATAAATAAGTGCGTGGTTGTTGTCGCTCGGGCTGAAGTTTAACCTTACCCACAGACGCCATTCCATTTCTTCCTCCGGATCAAGGGGTGTGGCAAGGCACGAGATACCTTCACCCGATGCGTTTAGCTGAAGCTGCAGGGATGAATTAACGGTGAATAGATCGGCATCACCTGTCCAGGCTGGTGCGGTGGTGAAATCGCCGTCGCTGAAATTGTCGGAAAGCTGTGCCGATAGCAATAGCGGCATCAGTAAGATGAGCAGTGGCAGTGTTTTCATGAGTTCGATTTTAGTAACGATAAAAGTAAGAAAATTAAATACCCGCAAACCATCGGGATACATTTTTAATTTGGTACTGAATTCATCCACTTTCTGGGAGAAATGTCGTGGCATCGTTTTGTATTTTGCCGGTGAGGAGTTGCTCCGAATGTTTGATTTCGAACGCCCGGAGCTGGTGACCATGACCTTAATAATTGTATTTTTGCACCTCCCGGGGAAGAAATGCACGGAAATCCGGCGCAGGCATCCCGGTGAAAAAACATCAGGCCATGAAATTAGCCCTTGTAGGCGCCACCGGACTGGTAGGCGGTGAAATGATCAGCGTGCTTGAAGAGGGGAAGTACCTTCCTCTTACTTCTGTTTCCGAATTTATACCCGTTGCCTCTGAAAAATCGGTGGGGAAGGAGGTTTCATTCAATAACCGTAAATACAAGGTACTCAGCATTGCAGAGGCCATTAATCGTAAACCCGACCTGGCACTTTTTTCGGCAGGGGCCTCTGTCTCGCGAGAGTTTGCCCCCCGCTTTGAAGCCATCGGCTGTTTTGTTATCGACAATTCTTCGGCCTGGCGTATGGAGCCGCACATTCCCCTGGTGGTTCCGGAAGTGAATGCCCATGTGCTTACCGGAAGTCAGAGGATAATTTCCAACCCCAATTGTTCAACCATTCAGCTGGTTGCGGTGCTTGCACCACTGCACCGCAGGTTCGGAATACGAAGGGTGGTGGTGTCCACCTACCAAAGTGTGACGGGTACCGGAGCAAAAGGCCTTCTGCAACTTGGAAATGAACGTCAGGGAATTAAGGGAAGTATGGTATATCCGCATCCGATCGACCTGAACGTGTTGCCGCACGGAGGTACTTTTCTGCCAGACGGCGATACTACCGAAGAAAAAAAGCTGCTGGATGAAACGCGCAAAATCATGCAGGCCCCGGATATCAGACTTACCGCTACGGTAGTGAGGGTTCCGGTATATGGCGGACATTCGGAAGCCGTTAACATAGAGTTTGAACATCCATTCGGGCTGGACGAGGTGAATAAGATCATTTCCACTGCAAAAGGCGTTGTTTTACAGGACGACACCGACAGGGCAGTATATCCGATGCCGCTTTATGCAAAGGGACGCGATGAGGTTTTCGTGGGACGGGTACGGCGCGATGCATCCATCGACAACGGACTGAATCTTTGGGTAGTTTCCGATAACCTGCGCAAGGGTGCTGCCACCAATGCCGTTCAAATAGCAGCTCTTCTGTTCTCAAATGAGATTTTAACAGCCTGACGCCAACAGTGGAAATAATAACCGATATATCCTTACCTCTTGCGTTGAACCGGCCGGTTGTCACCATTGGCACCTTCGACGGCGTGCATCTGGGGCACCAGGCTATTTTCGGCGTTATGAAGAAGCACGCTTCCGCTTTGGGCGGCGATACGGTTGTTGTTACGTTCCACCCGCATCCCCGCCTGGTGCTGAATCAGCACGTTTACCTTCTTAGTACGCGTGAAGAAAAGCGCAGCGCTTTCGCGGAAGCAGGCATCAGCCATCTGGTTGAAATACCCTTTACACGTGAATTTTCGCAGCATTCGGCCGAGGACTTTATCCGTATGATCGCCGGCCTGATCCGTCCCGAAGTTTTTGTTATCGGCTACGATCACGGTTTCGGACGCGACCGCAAGGGAAGTATAAATCAGTTGTACCACTTCGGAGGTGAGTTCGGCTACAAGGTAGTGCAGGTGGATGAACTGATCGCTGGTAACCACCATGTGAGCTCATCCGTAGTTCGCTGGCTTTTACAGGAAGGAGATGTGGAGCAGGCTGCTGCCCTGCTGGGTCGTGAGTATACCATTACCGGGCAGGTTATCCGGGGAAATCAGATCGGGAAACTGATTGGTTATCCCACTGCCAATCTGTATGTTGACGATCCTAACAAACTCGTGCCCTCAATGGGAGTGTATGCTTCCAGAGTATACCACAATGGCAGGACATTCAACGGGATGACCAATATAGGAATGCGGCCGACCATCAATGCCTATAAGCTGACCATTGAAACCAATATCTTCGGTTTTGACGAGGATATTTACTATGAAACCATTACGGTGCAACTGGTAAAACGCATCCGCAACGAAAAAAAGTTCGGAAGTCTCGATCTGCTTAAAAGTCAGCTGCAGAACGACCGTGAAACTGCCGCCAGAATTCTGTCTTTCAGCAATAAACCTGCGGAAGGATAATATTTTGCATGGCCGGCATTGTCCGGATCAGTTTTTCTTAACATACACCCCTATATCAACCAGTCCCGGAATGCCCATTTTAGGAATCAGGTTTTCAAACTCCAGGACATATTCACCTGCTTCGGTAAAATAAAACTGAGGCCAGAGTACGACTTCTTCGTCCCACAGATCGCCGGCAACACTGCCCGTGAACTTCCCCGTACTGTCTTTAAGAATTATATCGAGTTCCTTTATCCTTTCTTCCCCGGAAGGGGTATACAGAATTACATTTACCGGTAGGTTGGAATACGGATACTGGGTAATGTGTCTTACGGTGAAAATAATGTCTCCGGTAATTCCGCCTTCTTCAACCGGAACATTAAACGTTACCTTGTCGAACCGGTTCCAGGTGTACTTGTCGAACTTATGGTACGACTCATAAATTCTGCCGGGTTTACAGGCAAGGAGGCTCAAAAGAAGCAGCAGGGGAAGTATCTTTTTCATGCGGGTTTTATTTGATTAATTGCAAAAATACGAAAGAAGCGGGCAAAAAGGGATAAACCGTCAAAACGAGACTCTCCGCCGGTGTTGCGGTGTAACGGACAGCCTTTGTATATTTGCAGGGTAACAAATAAGGAATTTCATGGGCCGGAAATCAAAGTTTTATGTGGTTTGGAAAGGGCGTGAAACGGGAATTTATACTTCCTGGGAGAGCTGTGAAAAGCAGGTAAAGGGTTTTGAAGCGGCCCGTTATAAATCGTTTGAAACCGAGAAGGAAGCAAAGGATGCCCTGGATGCCGGCCCGCCTGCTTTTATTCCAGGAGCGGCAAAGAAAGCAGCAAAGTCCGCTTCCGGTACCTTCCCGATTCCCGAAAGTATTTCGGTAGATGCTGCATGTTCCGGAAATCCGGGAGTTATGGAGTACAGGGGGGTGATTACAGCGTCGGGGAAACAGATTTTTCATCAGGGTCCGTTTCCGGAAGGGACGGTAAACATTGGAGAGTTTCTGGCCATAGTGCACGGTCTCGGATATCTGAGCAACCACGGTTCAGATATTCCGCTGTACAGCGATTCCAAAACAGCCATTAAATGGGTAAAGGATAAAAAGGCCAATACAAAACTGGAACCAAATAAAAAGAACAAAGATCTGTTCCTGCTGGTTGCCCGCGCTGAAGCCTGGCTTCACAAAAACAAATGGAACAACCCGATACTGAAATGGGATACCGCATCCTGGGGCGAAATACCGGCAGATTTCGGAAGGAAGTAAGTCGTATTAATCATAAAAGGTCTTGAACGGAAATGAAAAAACCCTGCCGGACAATGCGGGCAGGGTCTTCTGCATCCTTTGTACCCCGGGCCGGGATCGAACCGGCACGAGCTCTCACTCATCGGTTTTTGAGACCGACGCGTCTACCAATTCCGCCACCGGGGCAAATGGCACGCAAAGGTATGAAAAGTTATTTATCCCGGAACGATTTTAATAAAGCTCCGATCGCATAGTTTTTTAAAGACACGAAGACCCTGCCCCTATTTTTGTACTACAAGCTTGCGGCTCTCCAATACCGCCCCGCCGGCATCCAGCATCCGGATCATATAAACTCCGCCGACGGATACATCTTCCAGACTTATTACCGTAATCCTGCCCTTTGGTATGCATGATTTTATTATCTGCCCTGCTGTATTCAGCAGTTGTATGGAAGCTGTTTCCGAAAGCCTGTTATGCACTCCGGCATCCACCCGTACCTCCCGGCTTGCAGGATTCGGATAAATATCCATCCTTCCCGGAGAATACGGCACATTTATTCCAAGCGCCGATGCCTCATACAGCGCATAAATTTCAAGCTCACTCAGCGAACGGTTGTAAATACGGACTTCGTCCAGCATCCCGTTAAGATTTTGCGTATACAGATTGCCGTGGTTACAACCCAGCCATATCGGCTGATCGTTGGTGCAGTCGGTTTTCTGGGTAAGGTAATGCCCTTTGGGGACGCCGTCAACGTATAGCTGAAGAAAGCCGCCAATCCGGTGAAATACGAAATGATGCCATTCTCCGTACTCAATTGTCCAGGAAGACTGAAATTCTTCGTATGCAGTCGTTCTGAACGTTATCTGCTGTGCCCCGGGGTAGTCGGCAAACATAGTAATGCCCTCCCAGGGAACATCCATTTTGCTTTTGATAATTATTGCCGCATAGTCGAGCGTCCCGCCTGCCTGCGATTCCAGATTTGCCCAGAACGAAACGGCAAACCCAAGGGTGTCGAAGGCATAAAGCGGACTGTCGGGAATTACGATGTGGCTTGTGCTGCCGTTGAAACTGTAAGCGCTGTTTTCATTCTGAAACCGGTCGGCACAAAGCACCGCCTCAGAAACAATTCCGTGATTGCCGTTGCCGCTTTCATCGTTTGCATTTCCGCTGAATGGCCAGTAGCCCACGAGTCCCTCTTCGGGTATCTGGGCAGGAGTATATATCGCGAAAGCGATAAAAACCAGTGTTAGTAACTTTTTCATCTTTTATGGCGTTTGAAGGATTTATATCAGGAAGCTTAATGGTTATTTATCAGTAATTTATCACTTTGTAACCACAAATAAAAGACAAATTCGTAATTGTATGTTATTTACAATATTTATGGCGAAGATTATGCATAAATGTCCGGACGACAAAGATTTTACTGTTATTCCCCGGATTTGACAAACTCCGGGGTTTGCGATAAGCTTCGGGTAATGAACGAATGGATAACCGATTCCGCAGAATGGACTAACTTAGTTCCCGGTAAAAACATAATCCGGATCACAGTCTTCGGGGGAGTCAGGAAACAGTTTTAGAGCAAAGAATATGAAGCGGTTATTAATTTTTTTGGTCTTTCTTTTCGTATCGGATTTTCTTGCTGCACAGCCTCTGACGCTTGTTTCATGGAATCTGAAAGACCTCGGCAAAGAAAAGGATTCCGTTGAAATCCGCATCATGGCTGAAATTCTGCGCGATGCCGATGTGGTTGCAATTCAGGAGGTGGTTGCAGGTTACGGCGGTGCTCAGGCGGTTGCGAGGTTGGCTGTGGCGCTTAATGCTACTGGATCGGCCTGGGACTATACCGTAAGCGATCCTGCCTCCACCAGTTCTCAGAAGTCGGAGCGCTATGCTTATTTTTGGAAGAAACACCGGGTAAAACTTTCAGGGAGCCCCTGGCTGCTTCGCGATGGTTACGACACCCTGATCGAGCGCGAACCCTTTCTGGCGACTTTCGGGTCGGAAGGCGAAACCTTTACCCTTGTCAACTTTCACGCTAAAACCAAATCGCGTCAACCCGAAACGGAGGTAAAATACCTGGATGAACTTCCAGCTCTTTATCCCGGTTTGAAGCTGATTTTTACTGGCGACTTTAACCTGCCGCAATCGCATTCGGTATTTAATCCCCTGAAGCGGGAGGGATACGTGCCGGCGCTCTCAAATCAGAAAACCACACTCAGGAAGCAGTGTCTGAAAGGCGACTGCCTGGCCTCGGAAGCGGATAATATCTTTTATCACCCGGCGCATATACGGAAACAGGAATCGGGAGTAATCCATTTTTACGCAACGATGGAAACGTTTGAAGAGGCCAGGGGGGTATCGGACCATCTGCCGGTATTTATCTCCTTTATTCTTCTTAAGAATTAATCGTAAACCGGTTTTTCCCCTTCCGGCTGTTATTCCCCGCGCGAATTACTGCCGCAGTGTGTTTCGTAATATTCAATGACATCTTCCAGTTTCTTTGGCATAAACGTTTCTTTTTCAATCGCTTCTACCATTGAATCGCAACGTCCTTTAAATACCACGCGGCTGGCTTTTCGCAAAAATGCTTTTTTCCCGACAGCAAAAGAGGTGCCTTTTCCAGTTACAAAGATTGTGGAAGCAGTCTTCTCTCCCGGCCAGTTTACCAGGTAATTCATTGTGTAGCCCATATCGTATACCTCAATTCCGACAACATCAAAATCGCCACGGTACAATACCCCCAGCCATATGCTATTCTTTGATACACGGCTTTTGCCTTTCAGGTTTTCCGATTTTATCTTTAGATTTTTAATGATCCGGTCTCCATCCGGTAAGTTGAATGTAATTTCCCTTAATTCTTTGCTTTTTATTTTCTGCCTGCTGCCGCTTTCACTTTTTTTGAATTGAACGGTTTTTTGATCGCCTTTGGTAAAGTGCTTGATGTAGCCGCTTTCCGAACGCCCGTTGTGGTATGTTACGGTTCCTTTTACCCATCCGGCATAGGCAAAAATGCCAGACATAACCAGCGAGAGCATCAATAAGTACTTTTTCATGGAAGTGTTGTTTTTCGTGTTAATTATAGTATTTCTATCATCTTTACATGTCCGGCTCCCATTTTCATTCAGCAAGCCGATTGTTTTTCAGGAGGATTTCCGTATTCGGTCTCAAACGGGAAAAGAAACCCTGTTCCACAAGCTCTTTCGGAAGAATCCGAATTGCACAAATATATAAAACGTATCAATAATAAATTCCGGTTTAGCAGTTCCCTGGTCTATTTGTAATTGTTCTTAATAAATAGTGTTTGCCTTAATTCATTTGGCTCAATTTCAACAATAAACGGGGAAGATGGAGTTCATTTTACCGAATTTGTTATCTTTCATGCGCAGATAACGGGATATACATCCCCGCAAAGGGTGACAGTAATTCAATAATTTGTAAACCGGATTTAATAATACCGTTGCTATGAAAAAGCTTCAACTGATTGCCTTGCTGATGGTTTTCGTAATTCCGGCATGCAATTCAAGACGGCAGGCCGATGCATCTCCGGATTTTTCATCGTTTTTCCGGGTAGCAACCGGCAAACCGGTTACGCTGGTTCTGGCCTGTTATAAAACAAGCATGCGCGCCGGTCATTCCGAAACAACGCGGCTCAGGGTTAGTGCGGCCGACAGCATCGACCGTGAAATAATGGATGCAGCCATTCCTTTCCGGATTTCCGTAAACGGAGATGCCGGACTCCGGAATTCCGGCGGCAGCTCTCCCGTGCTGATAAGCAGTTCGGATACCCTCACCGTATGGGAATCTGTTCTCACAAACGGAATATGTGAATTCATCCTTACTGCCGGAAATACACCTGGCAAGTTCAAAGTGGAGGTGAGTGCAGACGGTATCTGGCCGGCTTCTCACGAAATACATCTGTTGCCGGCCGGTTTTCAGCTTCTGCAGCCTGCTGCACTTCCGCTTCCTCCCTCCCCGCACGTTTACCCAAAAATGATAGGTGCCGATATCTCATTTCTTCCGCAGCTGGAGGATGAAGGAATGAAGTTTTACGATGACGGAATTGAGAAGGATGCCGTTGAGCTGCTAAAAAATCATGGGTTCAACTACATCCGCCTGCGGATTTTTGTCAGTCCCGAACACACGAAAGGTTATTCGCCCGGTAAGGGATACTGCGGGTTTGAACAGACGCTGGCCATGGCCAAACGGGTTAAGGACGCCGGGCTGAATCTGCTGCTCAATTTTCATTACAGCGATTACTGGGCCGATCCCCAGCAGCAATACAAACCGGCCGTTTGGGAAGGTCAGGATACCGAAACCCTGGCGGCAAGCCTGAAAGATTATACCAGATCGGTACTTCTGAGTCTTAAAGATCAGGGTACGCTTCCGCAGATGGTTCAGGTTGGCAACGAAATAAACCATGGTATGGTTTGGCCCGATGGACACATCAGCAATCCGGATAATCTTGCAAAACTTCTGAAAGCAGGCGTTGAAGCCTGTCGTGAAGCCGATTCTTCCATACAGGTAATGATGCACCTGGCACTGGGCGGACAAACGGAGGAAGCCGTTTTCTGGTTCGATAATATGATCGCTCGCGGGGTGGAGTTCGACCTATTATCCTCGCTGGCACGGCACTCCGGAAGATCTGCAGCGCACCATGAACGTGCTGGTCCTACGTTACGGCAAAGATGTGAACGTAGCGGAATACAGTGCTTTCAAAAAGGAAATACACGACATGGTATTCGGTTTGCCCGACGGCAGGGGACAGGGAGCCTGCATATGGGAGCCACTCAATACGTGGAGAAGACTTTTCGACGACCAGGGCAATGCACTGGATGAAATAAATATCTACGACGGTCTGGCCGGAAAGTATCTGCAGCACTGAGATGTACGCTGTTCCGGCCCTGCTCCGCATACTAATACCGGTAAACCGGCGTTTGCACTAACGTATTCAGCACTTTCACCAGAAGTGTACGTTGTTTGTGACGCTGTGCAGCGGAGCCATTCCGGAGATGCTGGCGTTTTTTTATCTAATTTTGCAGTTCCGCATACCGTAGAGACAGAACCATGTACAACAACAAAAGAAACGTTATATACCTTCCCATTGCCATTGCCCTCGTGCTTGTTGCCGGAATTTTCGTTGGTGCTTCCCTGGTAAAGGTTTCTTCATCCAATCAAAACCTGATTCAACGGATTCAGAGTCGCAATTTTGATCCGGTTGATAATGTCATCAGCTACATTGAGCAGGAGTACGTGGATTCGGTGGATGTATATAAACTCAGACAGTCGGCCATCGCAGGTATGCTTTCGGACCTCGATCCGCATTCAAGTTATATTACCGCCGAGGAGTTCAACGAGGTGAACGATCCACTGCTTGGCAGTTTCGATGGCATTGGGGTTCAGTTCCGTATGGAAACCGACACGGTTTATATCATCAACGCCATTCCCGGAGGTCCATCGGAAAAGGCCGGCATTCTGGCGGGCGACCGCATCGTAAAGGTTAACGATGAGCTGATTGCAGGTGTTAATATGTCGACCAACGAGGTGATGAAGCGTTTAAAAGGTGAACGTGGCACCAAAGTGGAAGTTTGTGTGTTCCGCAGAGGTATGGATGAGCTGATTCCGTTCACCATCACCCGCGATGCCATCCCTACTTACAGCATCGACATTGCTTTTATGCCGGAACCGGGCATAGGATACGTTAAACTTTCAAAGTTTTCGGCAACCACACCCGAAGAGCTGAACCGTTCCCTGCTTACCCTGATAGGGCAGGGGATGGAGAGTCTGATACTCGACCTTCGCGGGAATTCGGGAGGGTACCTGCAAACCGCCATTGATGCAGCCGATGAGTTTCTGGGAGAAGGCAAGCTTATTGTTTATACCAGCGGGTACAACCGTCCGGCTCAGCATGCTTATGCCACAGCTAAGGGACGATTTGAACGCGGTGATTTGTACATTCTTATAGATGAGGGTTCGGCTTCTTCGAGCGAAATCCTGGCCGGAGCCATTCAGGACAACGACCGGGGATGGATCGTCGGACGCCGTTCGTTCGGGAAGGGCCTCGTGCAGGAACAGCTTTCGCTGCCCGACGGATCGGCCATTCGGCTTACGGTTGCCCGGTATTACACTCCGGCCGGCCGCAGCATTCAGAAGCCTTACAAAAACGGAAAATCCGATGAATACATGGGCGAACTCCACGAGCGCTGGATGAGCGGCGAACTCGAAAGTGCCGACAGCATTCACTTTAACGATTCCCTCAAATACACCACGGCAGGTGGTCGCGTCGTTTACGGTGGGGGAGGTATAATGCCCGATTTCTACATCCCGGTGGAGCGTAACGAGAACTATGTTTATTACAACCAGCTGATGGCAAGAGGGCTCGTTTATCAGTACATCTTTGAGTATACCGACCGTAACCGTGCGGAACTCCGAAAGTATACCGATCTGCAAACCTTTGACCGTGAATTCCACATCTCGCCCGATTTTTTCAATCGGTTTATCCGCTATGCCAAATCCAAAGGCGTGGATGCCGATCCCAGGGGAATTATTTTTGTAAAGGGAGAGCTTGAGAACCTTATGAAAGCACTGATCGCACGCAATCTTTTCGACGAAAAGGGATTTTACCCCATATACCTTCGTACCGATAAAACCTTCCTGAAAGCAGTGGATGAGATCCGTAATGGTAGCGGGAAATAAGGCATAGAAAATGCCGGTAAGCACTCAGCCGCCTTTCCGGAAAAATCAGAAATAGCAGGGAAGTTATCTGATTTTACCCACAAATTGAATGGTTCATTCCACCGTAACGCTTTTGGCGAGGTTACGGGGCTGGTCGACGTTGCATCCGCGCATTACGGCGATGTGATACGAAAGCAGCTGCAACGGTATGGTTGCAAGCAGGGGTACCAGCATCTCTTCCGTTTCCGGGATTTCGATGTAATGGTCGGCAAGGTCTTTAACCGTTTCATCGCCCTCGGTAATGATCGCAATGATTTTGCCTTTGCGGGCCTTTACTTCCTGGATGTTTGACACTACTTTTTCGTAGGTGCCTTTGTTGGTGGCTATCACCACTACCGGCATCTCCTCGTCGATCAGGGCGATGGGGCCGTGTTTCATTTCTGCGGCAGGGTACCCTTCGGCATGGATGTAAGAGATCTCTTTCAGTTTCAGCGCGCCTTCCATGGCTACGGGGTAGTTATAGCCGCGGCCAAGGTACAGGGCATTCCGCGAATTCTTGAAAATTCCGGCAATTTCAATGATTTTGGGATTCACCTTCAGGGTTTCTTCCACCTTTCCGGGAATGTCGTCGAGCTCATGAAGGAGCTGGTTAAATCTGGATTTGGAAATTGTACCCTTGCTGTCGGCCAGCATCAGAGCCATCAGCGTAAGCAGCGTAACCTGAGCAGTGAATGCCTTGGTGGAAGCTACGCCGATTTCGGGACCTGCATGGGTATATGAGCCGGCATGCGTTGCCCGGGCTATGGATGATCCGACAACATTGCATATGCCTATAATGGTGGCTCCCTTCGATTTTGCCAGTTCGATGGCGGCCAGAGTGTCGGCGGTTTCTCCCGATTGCGAAATGGCTATTACAACGTCGTTTTCAAAGATAACCGGGTTCCGGTAACGAAATTCAGATGCATATTCCACCTCAACCGGAATACGGGCGAGTTCTTCAAATAAATATTCTCCCACAAGTCCTGCATGCCATGATGTGCCGCAGGCAATAATAATGATTCGTTCGGTATTCATCAGCTTCTGCTGGTAATCGATGATGCCTCCGAGTAACACAATGCCTTCACGGGCCTTCAGGCGACCACGCATGCTGTCGCGAATGGAACGGGGCTGCTCATAAATCTCCTTGAGCATGAAATGATCGTACCCCTCTTTCTCAAGCGCACTCAGGTTGATCTCAAGTGTCTGAATATACGGAGTCTTTTCAATATTTGTAATGGTCTTGATGCGCAGATCGTGTGAGCGGTGAAGAATGGCAATCTCTTCATCGTTCAGGTAAACCACTTCACGGGTGTATTCAACAATCGGGGTGGCATCGGAAGCAACAAAAAACTCATTCTCGCCTACTCCTACCACAAGCGGACTCCCTTTACGTGCAGCAATAAGGGTGTCGGGATCGTTTTTATCGATTATAACAATAGCGTATGCTCCAACAACCTGATTGAGAGCAATCTGCACAGCTTCGGGCAGCGGTACCTTTTCGTTGATGCTGATGTCCTCTATAAGATGAATCAGCACCTCGGTATCGGTCTCACTTATAAATTTGTACCCACGCTTGATTAGCTCGTTGCGCAGGGGAGCATAATTTTCAATGATACCGTTGTGAATTATTGCCAGGTTTTTTGAGTAGGAAAAATGCGGGTGCGCATTCACGTCGTTGGGCTCTCCGTGCGTGGCCCAGCGTGTGTGGGCTATGCCTGTGGTACCGCTCAAATCCTTGTCTTTGACGGCCTCTTCCAGATTGGCAACCTTGCCTCTGGTTTTATACAGTTTTAATTCACTGTTCAGTACAGCAATGCCTGCACTGTCATATCCCCGGTATTCCAGGCGATGAAGTCCCTTTATCAGGATTGGGTAGGCCTGGCGGGGGCCGATGTAAGCTACAATTCCACACATACTATTTCTAATCTTAACTTTTTAATATACAATTCCGGATAAGCACTGCTATTAATTCTAAAATTATGGGAATGCATCCCCGATCCGGGATTATTATGTTATGAACTTCAGGTATGGGAGACGAGATTGAACAAAATGACCAAACAGGCAGCGTATATCCCTATTGTTCAACCGGAAAAAGGATTCCTCCCCGTTCCCCAGACAAAAAATCCGTACAAAGGTAAACTTTTAAAAGCTCCGGTTTCTTCTCTAATGTAAACTTTGTAATGCGCGGGTGTAAATAATTTTTTTTAATAAGTCGCACTTTTATCTTATTTTTACACTTCACCATATCATTGGCAACTTCATTTCGCCGAATACCGGTAGGGGTTTTGACTTCAGGAATTCAAGCATGTAACAGTCTGAAAATGATTTTACTGAACAAGGGATAAATCTCCCTGTGACAGACAGCCGGAATAATCCGGTATGCTGAAGTTCTTCCTGCTTGTGGCAGAAAACCGGTTTACGGTGCAGAGGGAGTTGTTCGCTGAATTACTATTCGATGAGCGTATAATAAATGATCAGTTTCATGCGGCTTGCAGTACCTCCGGGACCTGAAAGCACAACCCTGTCGCCCTTCAGTGAAGAGCCCGAGATAAGCAGCATGAGTCCGTTGTCGCGGGTTTCGGGATTACGCATCATATCCTGCACATACTTGCTGACCCTGAAGCGGTATTCGCCGTTGTTGACGTATCTGCCGCCGAAATAAGCAGTTCCTATGCTTTCATCATACATCATTTTATAGGTTCCGGTATCGGAAAGGGCGCGCAACGCGAGTTGTGACGGCGGTTTCAGGGCACTTTCCGCATCGTCGTTGGTTAATACCAGTATAGCTTCATTTACTGCAATGTTTGCCTTTTCAGGGATGTTTTTAAGGTAAGGGAAGCGCAGTTTTACCTTGGTACCCGCCATCGACTGAAGGAAGACTTGCTGATCTCCGGCAGCGGTATCTCCGGCGAATTGCTGAAGCATCAGCGGACTGGCGCCTTCATGGCCGAAGTGGGTGTAATTATTGAAACGGGCACAGGCCGAGTTAATGGGCAATGCGATGGAAGTGGTATCGTTGCTGTTGCGGTAATATACGTTGATGCGTGAGTTGTCGTGAAGCAGATCGAAATACAGCAGGGCTCCGGAAGGCGTGGTGGTTACCGGTTCCGGTGCAATGTACAGTCCTTTGAAAACTTCACGGAAGTAAGCATTCGACGAAAGGGTAGAATCGCTTGCATTCATCAGTTTACTGGCATACTGCTGGCTTAGGGTAATCCGCAGGTGCGGGGGCATGTATTTGCCGTCGACAGAGTCGGCTGCTTTCAAATTCGGTACAAACGTTACCTGTCCTATGGGGATGGGATTGTAAGCAACCTCCGAATTTGAATAGTAGGTTTTATCAAAGCCTAAGGTATCGCTCAGCTCGTACACTTTTATTGTGTGCTGCGATAATGAGTCGCCGTAAACTCCCGAATACACCAGGGTTAATACCACGGAGTCGGCCACAGCATTCGCACCAAACGATACATTGTTGGCAGGGAGCCGGTATTCTGTATAAAACGAGGCCATAGTGCGTCCAAACACCGGATCGTTCATATACCCCAAAATACTGGTTGAAAGTTCGTCGGAAGGAAGGGAGTCCTCGGCCAGGGTATAGGCAATAATGGTTGTGGTGTCTGTAAAGCTCATCCCGAGATAATCTCCCTCGGGAAGCAGGTCGAGACCGATAAGGTCGGGTTCTTTTTTACATGCGGTAATCAGAGCAGCGATCATCAATGCTGCGAACAAACGGCTTAGGCTGGATTTGTGCACGTTGGGAATGTATTTTTCGTTACTTGACAGCGGTGCAAGATTACGCTTTATTCGGATTCGCTTCTCTCGCTGCTCAGGATTTTATCATAAAAAATGTTATACGCATCAATGAAGGTGTCGAGCGGCTGGTACGACAGGAAGGGTTTCCCGGTTTCGTTGCAGTATTCAACAAGCTCGTTATCTACCGTTTCGCTCCCCTGAATGATTCCGTCGGAGAAATCGATGGCCGCCTTCATAATGTTAACGTAGGAAGGTTTCTTATAGTGTTTGAGGTCTTTGTTTGTTATCCCGTCGAGCTTGATCCTGTTGCCTGCATCCTTGTTCCAGGCCTCCTCAAAATCATCGTCGTACAGCGAAATTACTACCCTGGTATCGCTGAAAAGCGGATTATCGCGGAATGCCCTCTTGATGTACAGGGGAACAAGACTGGTCATCCAGCCGTGGCAATGGATTAAATCGGGTGCCCATCCAAGCTTTTTCACGGTTTCAATAACCCCGCGGCTGAAAAAGACGGCACGCTCGTCGTTGTCCTTGTAAAACTTATTGTTCTTGTCGCGGAACATAAACTTCCGCTGAAAATAATCGTCGTTGTCGATGAAATAAATCTGCATGCGTGCAGACTGAATGGAAGCTACCTTGATGATGAGCGGGTGGTCCGTGTCGTCGATGATCAGGTTCATTCCCGAAAGACGAATAACCTCATGCAACTGATTTCTGCGTTCATTAATGTGACCGAACCTTGGCATAAAGGTGCGGATCTCACGGCCCCTTTCCTGAATCCCCTGAGGCAGATGCCTGCCAATATACCCCATCTGACTATCCCTCAGGTAAGGTATAATTTCCTGGGAAACAAACAGTATCCTGGCTTTTTCCATAGTAATTCCTTATTAACACGAATAATGTGCAAAATTAGTAAATAATATCCAATCTTTTATGTTTGGATACTTATTATTTACTTGTTAATCAGCACTAAAGAGAGAATTCTCCGCTCATTTCCGCAACAAATCCATTCACTAAATTGATCGTCAACAGGTTAAGATTCATTTAAACAGACGCTGTGGAAAAGAATTTTCCATCATTTTTTAATTAATTCCGCAATCGTTTGCGGCTCCTGCCGCGCTTATTTATAATGAGTCTAATTTAAGCTATTGATAATGACATAAATAGATAGAAGTATTTATGTGAAATTTTTTGACAGGTTCAGAATCAACCCAACAAATAATTATAAATTTGCCCCGCCCGTATCCGGTCAGGTGACAGGTTGTCCTACCGTATTTTAACCGGCAGACGTACACATTCATAATTCCATTTCGTATGCATAAGATCGATGCTCATCCCATTCTGGAAATCAAGCCGGCAGAGAAAGTCACCTTTACTTTCGACGGTAAGGAGATAACCGGCGAAAAAGGATTTACCATTGCCGCTGCACTTCATCAGGCCGGTTTCCCGGTTCACAGCCACAGCCTTCGTAACAGGGAACGAAGCCTTGAATGCGGTATCGGCAAATGCGGTGCCTGCGAGATGCTGGTCGACGGTCAGATACGCCGTATTTGTATCACCCTGGTCGACAACATCAAAGAGGTAAGAGAGATTCCGCACGACCACAGTCCCGAACGCATTGAGCCCGATAAAACCAACGCTACAAAAGTGTACCGGACCAGTGTTGCCATCATTGGAGCCGGTCCTGCAGGACTTGCCGCCCGCGAAGAACTCAACCGGCATGGTGTCGATAATATTGTAATCGACAACAACGATCGCATCGGGGGACAGTTTCTTATGCAGACTCACCAGTTCTTCTTCTTCGAGAAGGAGAAGAAATTTGGAGGCATGCGCGGATTCGATATTGCCCAGACGCTTGCCGGCAACGATCATACCGGCATATTCCTGAACTCAACCGTCTGGGATTTGCTCGAAGGCAAACGCATCGCCGTGAAGAATATCAAAACCGACGAAATTTACTACGTGGATGCCGAATACCTGGTTGTTGCCTCCGGAGCTGTCCCCTTTATGCCCGCTTTGATGAATACCGAGTTTACCCTTCTGGGGAAGAATATTCTGACCGTAGGAGCCGGCAACATCGGCTACCTTACCTCTTATCAGCTGATGCAGGCCGGTGCTAACGTAAAAGCCATCATCGAAGCCCAGTCTTCCGAAGGCGGCTTTCCCGTTCAGGCAAACAGAGTCAGACGCCTCGGAATACCGGTTATCCTTTCACACATCCTCCTGAAAGCCATCCCCAACAAAAACCACGACGGAATCGTCGGAGCCATAGTGGCTGAGTGTAAAGACTTCCAGCCAATCCCGGGAACGGAAAAAATCATTGATGGCATCGACGCAATTAATATTTGTACCGGACTTGTTCCCGACGACCAGCTCCTGATTAAAGGCAACGAAGTATTCGGAAGAGCATGCTTCGGTGCCGGCGATGCCATCCGAATCGGTGAAGGAACAAGCGCCGTGCTCAGAGGGAAACAGGTGGCCTACGAAATTATGAGTGAAATTGGAACCCGTTTCAACTACGACGAGTTTCTGAATATTTCCAAAGAGTACATCGACTCGCAACAGCACCCCGTCAGGGTTATTGAGGAGCCATTTGCTCCAACCCCTGAACGACTGACGCAGAAACCTTTTGTACAGATTGACTGTCTGTATGGCTTTGCCTGCAACCCCTGCGAATTCGCCTGTCCCCACGGTGCAATCACCAAAACATCCACCAGTACGGTTCCCCACATCGATTACGAGAAGTGCATCGGCTGCATGGATTGCGTGTACCAATGCCCCGGACTTGCAATTTTCGGATATAATCCCGCAAAGGACTGGCTGTTTCTGCCCATTGAATACCATGCCGATGAGAAATCGGAAGTATTTCTTGTTGACAATAACGGTCGTAAAGTCGGAGAAGGCGTTATTGAGAAGATCCTGAAAAAGTCCAATAAAACCAATATAGCCAGGGTTAAAGCCACTTCCCTGTATGAGGGTGCGCTCACGGGTGTGCGCGGGTTTATCGTAAAAGAGAAATATCCGGAACCTCTGGTGATGAAGCCCGTTGACTACCAGAAGCAGGATGAAATGTATGTTTGTCATTGCGACGACGTTACCCTGGGCGAAATTCTGGAGACGATTGGCGACCGTAAGTTTATTTCTGTGGATGAAGTCAAGCATACCACCCGTCTGGGTATGGGTGCATGCCGCGGCAAACGCTGTATAAGAAGATTAAAGCAGACGCTCAGGAATTACGATATTTCTATTGTCGGAGATGCCACGCCACGGGGACCACTCTCGAACCAGCTTTCGATGGGCGAGCTCTATCCCCGCGATGTACATGAGGAGATTTACATCAATGCCAACGGCAGCAAGCCGAAGAAGGTGAAAGTAAAGTCCCTGATTGCCGGAGGTGGAATAGGAGGTTCGGCTTTGTTCCGGTACCTTTCGGAAGCAGGGCAGAAGCCGGTATTGGTGAATTCGGGCAGAGGTGCTTCCTGGCGCAACATCGCCGGAGGACGTCCGGCATTCAGTTTGCCGGAAATTGCCGACATTGCCCGTCACAACCTTGAAATCTTCAAGGATCTGCAAAAGATTCAGGATATCAATTTCAGACAGATCAACTATGTAAATTTTGCCCACGACGAAGCTACCTGGCAGGCACTGGAGTCGGCCCGGGCCTGGTCGGATGCCTATATGGTGGAGCCAAAAGACTATGCAAAGGAGATTTCAGCGTTTATCAATCCCGGCCTCGATACCTATATTGGAGCCCAGATTACCCGGGAATGCTGGCAGGCAACGCCCGGAAGGGTAATCGACCTGATCCGCCGCCTCGGAATCCGCAGCGGCGGAACCGTGAAGGAAGACTGCAGGCTGATTTCGGTTCACAAGTCGGGAAGTACGTACCATGTACTTGTTCAGGATCACGATAAGCAATACATCGAATACGAAACGGAAGTCTTTATCAATGCCCTGGGTCCGGAAGGCGGAACATTTGCCACCATGCTCGGCATCGAAACGGGTATCTATCCGGTGAAACACCAGGCATTCATCACCCGCCGTCTGCCGATGATGGGTCTTAACGGAAGCCCGCTCGATATGATCATCGACCGGAGGCGTTACAAGGGATTTGTAGCGGTATACGGGCAGCAGCTGGCCGAAACGGGACAGATCATTGGCTGTGCATCTCCGGCAGTGGATCCTGCAGAGACAGGTAAAAATCTGAAGATTAACTCTCAGCAATTTCTGGAGATAGCATCAGAGGTATTCGTGAACTGGTTCCCTAACCTGAGTTCGGTTGGTTTCCAGGCTGTATGGGCGGGTTATTACGTAGAACCGCGTATGATCATAGATCCGGATCTGGGATTGTTTATCGGACTCAGGGGACAGGGTTTTATGCTGGGCCAGTATCTGGCAAAAATTTACGTTGACAGTCTGATGGGACGTGCCGTTCCGGAATATATGAAACGTCTGGCCCTTTCGGGGGATGGTCTTCCGGAAAAGGCTTTTAAATAGTTATTGGCCGCTGCAATGCTGTGTTTGCAGGGGGAGTTGTCTGCCACTGAGGCAGATAGACGGCAATTATTATTTGGTAATCAAAAGAATAATTTCTACTTTTGCACCCCTTAAACCTGAAACACGAAAAGCAGTGGATTACCTTAAGGAATTTGTTATCCCGTTTATTGGGTTAAGTACCGGGAATCACAGGTTTAGCTTTCTAATTGACGATAAGTTCTTTGCATCCTTCGAGGAGGCTGAAATCGGGCAGGCCGTGGTAAAGGTTGAGCTTGACCTGAACCGAATGGAACGTATGCTGGTACTTAATTTTTCGATTAAGGGCAGCATACGGGTAACCTGCAGCCGCTGCCTTGGAGAATTTGATCTTCCGGTGGAAGGAGATGAGGAGTTTTTTGTGAAGTTTGGCGATTCCTATGCCGAAGAGGATGATAATGTGATGATCATCCCCGAAAGGGAAACGCACATCGACATTGCCCCTCTGATCTACGATTACCTTCACCTTATGGTACCATACCGCGTTGTGCATCCCGGGGATGAACACGGAGTATCGGGCTGTGATCCGGAGGTTATCCGCCACCTCGACGAACTTTCGGCAGAGAAGGAGGCCGACCACCGGTGGGACAAACTGAAAGACATTAACTTTGAATAAATATTAATCCATTAAATTAAACAGAAATGCCAAATCCAAAACATAGGTTTTCTAAAACCAGAACAGCCAAGAGAAGGACGCACTACAAAGCCGTAGTTCCTACCATCAGTACCTGTTCCAATTGCGGAACCTCTGTACTCTATCACAGGGTATGTCCCGAGTGTGGCTATTACAAAGGTAAACTGGCAATTGAGAAGCCTGCTGCCGTTTAAGCAGAGCCGCTTGCTGATCTTCTTTTATAAACTAATGACAGTCAGATGAAAGTCGGACTCGATGTTATGGGTGGCGATTTCGCACCCGCAGCTACTGTTGCCGGTGCCCTTCTAGCCCAGAAAGAACTCCCGACAGCTGATCGAATCGTGCTTTTTGGTAACAAGGATTCAATCCTTGAACAGCTCAGCATGCACGATGCCGATCCGGCCCTTTTTGATATTGTTCATGCGCCCGACATTATCGGTATGGGCGAACATCCTACCCATGCCATAATGCGGAAGCCGGAATCAAGTATCAGCATTGGATTCAACTGGCTTAAGCATAAAAAAATCGATGCCTTTGCCAGCGCCGGAAGCAGCGGTGCAATGCTCGTAGGAGCCATATACAGCGTAAATACCGTTCAGGGTGTAATCCGCCCCTGCACTTCCACCATCCTTCCGCAGGAAAATGGAGGCATCAGCCTTTTGCTCGACATTGGTACAAATCCCGACGCCAAACCGGATGTAATGTACCAGTTTGGTCTCCTGGGAAGCATCATGGCGAAAAGTGTTTATAAAATTGCCAAACCAAGAGTAGCCCTCCTCAATATCGGACATGAGGAAGGCAAAGGAAACCTGCTGAGTCAGGCTACGTATCAACTGATGAAAGAATCGGTTGATTTTAATTTCACCGGCAACATCGAAAGCCGCGACCTCTTCCGCAGTAAAGCCGATGTAATCGTATGCGACGGTTTCACTGGTAATATCATCCTTAAAAATGTCGAAGGTATGTTCCGCCTTATGATGAAACGCGGCCTAACCGACGATTTCTTCTCTCGTTTCAACTATGAAAACTACGGAGGGACACCTGTCCTCGGTATCAATTCCACCGTTATTGTCGGACATGGTATCTCAAACGATATCGCCGTTAAAAATATGATTATTCTGGCCCGTAATGTTCAACAGGCCCGATTGTCGCAGAAAATTAAACGTGCACTTTCACAGGTGCCTGTTGTAGTGCGGGATTAACCCTTTGTACCGAACTAATAATGACCAAAATCAAAGCTGCAATTACAGGAGTGGGTGGCTATGTCCCCGAATATATACTGACAAACGATGAGCTTAGCCGAATGGTCGACACGTCCGACGAGTGGATCATGACCCGCATCGGGATCAAAGAAAGAAGAATCCTGAAAGGGGAAGGAAAAGCCACCTCCGATATGGGCGCAGAGGCCGTGAAACAACTCCTTCACAAAACCGGCACAAAACCCGAAGAAATCGACATGATTATCTGTGCGGTTGTGACCCCCGACATGCTTTTTCCTGCAACAGCCAATATTATTGCCGATAAAACCAATATTCGCAATGCATTTGGCTACGATATGAATGCTGGTTGCTCAAGTTTTCTGTATGCACTTACCGCTGCTTCAAAGTTTGTGGAATCCGGTTCGCATAAAAAAGTAATCGTTGTCGGCGCCGACAAGATGTCATCGATCGTGGATTATACCGACCGGGCGACCTGTCCCATCTTTGGCGACGGTGCCGCTGCCGTATTGCTCGAACCCACACCCGCCCCTGAAGGCGTAATGGATGCAATCCTCCAAAGCGACGGCGTGGGACGAATTCACCTGCACCAGAAAGCCGGAGGATCCCTGAAACCCCCGACTCACAGTACCATCGATGCTCGCGAACATTACATCTACCAGGAGGGTCAGCCCGTATTTAAATGGGCCGTCTCTAAAATGGCCGATGTTTCAGTTGAAATGATGGAACGCCACGGCATAACATCCGATACCCTGAACTGGCTGGTACCTCATCAGGCCAATATGCGCATCATAGAAGCAACTGCCAACCGCATGGGAATCCGCAAAGATCAGGTAATGATAAACATACAGCGCTTTGGCAATACCACTTCGGCAACCCTGCCCCTCTGCCTCTGGGAATGGGAACCCCAGCTCCGTAAAGGCGATAATATCATTCTTGCAGCCTTCGGCGCCGGCTTCACCTGGGGATCATTGTACCTCAAATGGGCGTATGACGGCGATAAAATATTGAAATAAATAATCAATCCGTTTCCCGGCACTCTTTTTAGCATGTCAGGAATCCATAAATTATTAAGTGAGCCTGTAATCCGTTGCAGGCTTTTTTTGTATCTTTAAATCATTAGGCGTTGTTCCGACAATCCTACCCTTATTTTCTGACTGACTTAACAATGGAAATTATCCGCTTCACACACGGGCAGAGTGAACTCTTTGAACAATCGGCCCGAATCAGATACCGGGTTTTTGTTGAGGAACAAAAAGTACCGGGTGAAATCGAATACGATGAGTTTGAACCAGAGTGCCATCATTATCTGGTGTTTGCCAACGGAGTGCCTTTAGCTACCTGCCGCTGGCGTGAAACGGCGAATGGCATCAAACTGGAACGTTTTGCCGTTCTCAAAGAAGCCCGTGGATCCGGTGCCGGCAAACTTATGGTGAAACAACTGCTCCGGGAAGTTGTCCCGCTTGGCAAGGTTATCTACCTGCATGCGCAGGAGCAGGTTACTGCATTTTATGCGAAATATGGATTTACTGCCACCGGGCCCCGTTTTTCAGAGGCCGGTATTCAGCACTATAGAATGGAGTATAAATTAGAAAATCTTCCCGATTCACCGGAGCCCTGATCAATGCCCGGCAGAATCAGCAGATACCGTATTCCGACCAGCTACCGTTCGCAAACCTGCTAACCGCAAGAATTCCGCATTTTTTCAATTCGGTCAGGGCTTCATCAAAAAGTAAACGGATCTCATGGGGCTGATGCGCATCGCTGCTGATGGTGACGGGGATATTCCGTTCCCGTATGATTCGCAGAATATACTCTCCGGGAAAGAAACTGTCGCTGCGCCTTTTGTATATCCCCCGGGTATTTACTTCCACAATTACTTCTTTTTCAGCAATCAGCGCCAGCGTTTCGTTTACCAGTCCGGTGTACCATGTTTCTTCCTCCCTGAACCAGCGACCCTGGTTGTGCATCTTGATCTTGTCGAGATGACCGATAATGTCGAATGTTTCCGTCTCAAGCATCCCGTTGATCTGATGCCAGTATGACTTTACCGCTTTACGGATGTCGCCGTTGAAGAATCGTTTCAGTCCCTCATCGTAGGTTTCACGGTTCGGACCGTCGATAAACCAAAGGTTGTCCGGATAGCTGTTGCCGACCAGGTGCACGCTGCCGATGATGTAATCGAGTTTCAGTTCCTGTTTTAATGCAGAAAATCCGTTGCTGAGAACCGGAATGTAGTCGGCTTCCAGTGCCAGCAACACCTCCGTTTGTCCGCTGAACTCCTTTTGCAGCCGCGATATTTCAGCAGTATATGCTTTAACCGATTCCGGTTTCAGTGCGAAGGTGTTGTCGAACGGCAGAACGGAGTGTTCCGAGAACCCTATGCTTTTGAATCCGAAGGCAACGGCTTCCTGCACATACGCACGGGGTTCGTGCGATCCGTCGGAGTACAGCGAATGCGTATGGTAATTATAAGGAAAGGCGTTGTTTGATTTCGCCGTTTTATCGTTCATAGAAATGCTCTTTTAGTGATGAAAGGCTTATGAATCAGCTTTTTTCCACCTGAATCTGAAACAGCGGATGCCCGGGTTCTGTTAGCAGATACACTTTATCGCCCCTGCGAAGGGTAACGTTGGTTGCTATGGAGCAGTTTTCGCCCTTTACCGCACGTTCAACCGGCTTTTCGTCAACACGTATCTCCTCCAGCCGGGCTTCGAAAACCCCGGTGGTTGGCCCAATGGCAACAATGGAATCTCCAATGCCAAGGCTGTGCGTTTCAATGCGTATCTCGGCAACCAATGGTTTGGCGAAGAAATTCATTACCCTGCCGATGTATACTTTTTTCTGTGTAGCCTGAGATCCATAGCGTTCCGACCACTCTCCGGCCTTTTCACCAAGGTAGTATCCTCCCCAGAATCCGCGGTTGTATACCCTACGCACTTCATTGGTCCATTTTTCTATATTTTCAGGGGTATACCGCTTGTTTTTCCAGGCTTCCACCGCTTCGTGGTAAGTACGGGTTACGGTTTTTACATATTCTGCCGAACGGCCACGGCCTTCTATCTTCAGAACGCTTACTCCGGCATCCAGCAGACGGTCGAGTATCGGGAGGGTCATCAGGTCTTTGGGCGACATGATATACTTATTCTCAATTTTCAGTTCAATCTGATTATCGGCGTCTTTTACCGTGTAGGCCCTGCGACAGGGTTGCATGCATGCGCCCCGGTTTGCCGAAGAGTTGAAATTATCGAGGCTTATGTAGCACTTCCCGGAAACGGCCATACACAGAGCACCGTGGACAAATACTTCTATCCGAACCAGTTCTCCCTTCGGTCCGGTGATGTTCTGTTTGCGGATGGCACGGGTTATCTCCTCCATTTGCACGATGTTCAGCTCCCTGGCGAGTACCATTACATCGGCATACTTCGCGTAGAATTTTACAGCTTCAAGGTTGGTGATGTTGCACTGTGTGGAGATATGCAGTTCAACCCCCCGGCTTGCGGCATATTCAAGTACGGACAGGTCGGAGGCAATAATAGCACTTATGCCGCTCTCTTTGGCCAGATCAACCATTTCGCGCATTTCCGGCAGCTCCTCGTCGTAGATGATGGAGTTCAGGGTAAGATACGACTTCACCCCGTGTTCCCGGCAGATGGAAACAATATTCCGGATGTCGTCGGGCGAAAAGTTACTCGATGAACGGGCACGCATGTTAAGCTGCCCAGCCCCAAAATAAACCGATCCCGCTCCTCCCTGAATGGCTCCCATAAGCGATTCGTAGGATCCGGCCGGCGACATTATCTCAATTTCATACATTTAACAGAATAATTTCTGCAAAGGTAAGGCTTTAAGGAATTGCCCTGCATGGGATGGATGACTGCTGCGATTTAATCGCAGGGAAGCCCGCAATCAAAATTTCATCTGCACTGCCACAGGAATGATGTATGAATATCTTCTGCATACAAAACCTCCTCCATCATTCAAATTTTGATTGTTATTTCAGATTATTTGCGTACGTTTGGCAGGTGAAATATTGCATCCGGTCTGCTTACTTTCCGGTTATTATGCAATAAATTTCCGTTAAAAGTGCTTATTATTTACTGAATTACTCGAGATACTATATCATTACTGTCCCATTAAAATATTGAAAAGTTCTTTGAAATATTTGAAATTTAGTTAGTTACATGCGTTTTTCGATTAAACGGATTTCAATTTGCACA
>JALHHH010000090.1 GCA_022837485.1 Bacteroidales bacterium | reverse complement strand
CAGCCGGCACATACAGCTGGGTTGTTAAGGATGCAAACAACTGTACTGCCGATGGTTCGGAAGTCGTTGGTCAACCCCCATTGCTCGAAGTATCTCTTATCCCGCTGGATGCTCAGTGCGCACTGGATGTTCAGGTTTATATCCCTGTAACAATTACAGGCGGTACTGCCCCGTATCAGGTTAAACTTGACGACGGTGACTGGGAAGCAATTGTCGGAAATGAAACCCTTATTGCAACCTATCCCGGCTCGCACACGGTGTATGTAAAAGATGCCAACAACTGCACAGCACAGGATGATCTTACCATTGATGTAGATGAGATATTATGTGAAACGGAAAAACTGCTTGATGCCAATTGCGAAGGCTCCGGCGGCAGTGCAATTGTTTACGGATATGGAGGCGTTGAACCGTATGAATTCCTGTGGGATAACGGTGAAACCACCCAGACAGCAGTCAATCTGAGTCCCGGCGTACATTTAGTAACGATTTGGGATGCAAGATTATGCGAAACCCAGTGCGAAGTTACCATCGGCCAGTTGCCTTGTGAAGAGCTTTGCACCTATACCCAGGGTAAATACGGAAATCAGGGCAACAGTTCCATCTGCGATGGTGAAATGTCCTATCCCACTGCAGAATTCGTTGAAATGCTGCTTGGCGAAGGCGAACTGGCTCTCGGTTGGGGTGCAAACCTGCTGATCTTCCAGTCTGGCGATGCCGGATTGATCGATGCCATCCTTCCCAGCCAGGGCTCCAATGAACTCATCACAGGAACCTGCTATGTTAACACTCCCTGCATCAGCAGCTACCTGACCAGGCAAGGAAGGCTGAAGAGCGGACTGATTGGTCAGACTCTCACCCTTGGCCTTAACCTCAGGATCAACGATGGCTTATCAACATTTGAGTTGCAATCGGAAGGTCTCCTCACCACTCAGGAAGTTGAAGAGTGCGGAACCGGCATACCGGTTGAAATGGTTTGCGAGCCGATTTACGATGATCTTGGTATGATTATCGGTTACGATATGGTGGTTAATCCTTACTGGTATGATCAGGTAAATCCCGGACTGCTGTGCTACATGGCTGAAAATGGCTATGACCTCACCGTAGGCGGATTATATCTGCTTGCCAACCATGCTCTTGGTGGATTTGCAACCTTCCCGGCCAGCGTTACCTGCGGGGATATAACCTACGAAATCACTCTCACAACAATCAAAGACGCTGTTGATATGATTAACAATATCTTTGATGAGTGCCGCATTTTCGTAGGCTATCTCGACGAGATGATTCTCTGCCCGCCGGTATTCCGGCTGTTAACGAAACAGCTCAGCCGGTTTCCAGCAATGTTGAAGTTAGTGTAATGCCCAACCCGTTCAGTGTTTCAACTGAAATTACGGTTACCACACCGATCGACACCAGGGCAGATGTTGAAGTGTACGATATGACCGGTCGCCGGATAACTTCGCTCTTTAGCGGAAACCTGCTTGCCGGAAGCATCAATACCTTCCGCTTCACCACCGACTCTCGCGGCGCTCAGCAGTCGTTTATGCTGGTTGTTCGTTCACAACAAGGGGTTGTTGTTAAGAGAATTATCGACATGAAGTAAACCCCTCCCCCTTAATTGGGGCGTTATTAATTCGGGTTGAACCGGCAGGAGCATATCGCCTGCCGGTTCAATTTTTACTGTTCGTTTAAACTTTAAAACATCTGCGGATCTTGCATTTTCCAAAAAATAATTACTTTTGCGCCCATAATTCTTCAGGGCAGGGTGTAATTCCCGACCGGCGGTATAGTCCGCGACTCCCTTTGTTACATACCAGGGGACTGAACCGGTTGAATTCCGGTACCGACAGTATAGTCTGGATGGAAGAAGAATCTGCAAGGCTACCTGCAGCACGAATGTGCTGACAGGCCGCATTACGGTATTCTGCCCCGGAGATTTCCTTCCGGGGCTTTTTGTTTTCCGGAAGAAAATACTACGGAAACCAGAAAAACAACAATACCATGAAAAACTGCATTATCCGGATAAGTGTACTTCTTTTACTGATCGCCGGAACACTAAACCTCAATGCCGGCAACCCTGTTAAAGGCAGAATCACCGACAGTGCAAGCGGATCTCCGGTGGAAGGGGTAAGCATCCGAATTGCGGGAAGCGGACAAGGTGCCATTTCGAACCACTCAGGAAACTTCAGCCTGATTCTTGAAAACGGAGCTCACACCCTTGTCTTCTCACATATTTCATACAAACCGCAGGAGTTAGCGATTGTTGCCGGGGATAAAAACGAATTTATCGAAGTATCGCTTGACCCCGGACTTATTGGTTTGGACGAGGTAAGCGTTATTTCCACCTACGCCCGTGAACGGGAAACGCCCATTGCGGCAACAACTATTCGCAAGGCAACCATAGAACGGGAATCAGCAGGTCAGGAATATCCCGAGATAATGAAAATGACCCCGGGAGTTTATGCCACCCGGCTGGGCGGCGGAACCGGTGATGCCCGCATCAGCATACGCGGATTTCAGCAGGAGAACCTGGGCTTGCTGCTCAACGGAATTCCCGTTAGCAGCGTTGAAAACGGGCTGGTTTACTGGTCGAACTGGGCCGGACTTGGCGAAGCCACGCAAAGCATTCAGTTGCAGCGCGGACTGGGAGCCTCCAGGGTTGCTCTGAATTCGGTAGGCGGCACCATCAACATCATCACCCGCACTACCGATGCACACGAAAGCGGCTCCCTGCGTTACGACCTTAGCGGATATGGTAACCGCAAAGCCACCTTCAGCGTTTCTACCGGAAAACTCGACAACAACATCGCAATTACATTTCTCGGATCACGCACCAGCGGACCCGGATACGTGGATGCAACCCATGTCGACAGCTGGGCCTGGTTTCTTTCGGTCAGTAAAACCATAAATGCAAAACACATGCTGGTCTTTACCGGCCTGGGAGCCCCCGAACGCCACGGACAACGCACCTACGGGCTGACTAAAGAGCAGTACGACCGCTTCGGCAACCGCTACAACCCCAACTGGGGTATGTTTAACGGCAAAATCAACAGCCTTTCCGAAAATTTCTACCACAAACCTCAGCTCGCGATAAACCATTACTGGACTCCGAACGCTAAAACAAGCCTGTCAAGCTCGGCATATCTATCGTTTGGCTCGGGCGGGGGTAAATTCTCCGAATCGTTTATGAGCGAAGGAGCACTGACGTTCCGCAAAAATAACCAGATTGACTGGGATGCCATTTATTATCAGAACATCACCCACAAAGACTCCGCACAGCTTGCAAACGGAGAATATGTGAACGGTTTTTCGAAAATTATTCAATCAGACTACCTGGCCAGTCACTACTGGTTCGGGGCACTATCGACCCTGAACCATCAGCTGAACGAACGGTTCAAAATTATTTCGGGAATTCACCTTAGAGCGTTCAAATCCAATCTCCGTGAGGAAATCAGCGATCTTCTGGGCGGAGAATTCTGGATCGACCGCTACGCCTGGTCCCTTGCCGGCCACGGGGGACGCAACCAGATTAAAGGTGTCGGCGACATTATCAACGTGGACGCGGATTCGCGCATTGAAACCGGAAGCGTGTTTGGCCAGCTCGAATACACTTCCGGCAACATCGGTGCTTTTGTGGCAGGCACCCTTTCGGGGACGCGGTTCCGGAGAAGCGACCGGATAAACTACATCGGCGACATCCACAGCGAAGTGGTAAGCAAACCCGGATTCGATGCTAAGACCGGAATAAACTATAATATTGACCGGCATCACAACCTTTATTTTAATGCTGGATACTATTCCAAAGCTCCTTACTTTACGTTTGTATTTGCCAACTTTACCAATGCCGTTGTGCGTGATCTGGGAAATGAGAAGATACGCGCAGCAGAAGCAGGATACGGTTATACACGCGGAGGCCTTTCGCTCAGGCTGAATGCCTACTATACGCTCTGGGGCGATAAATCTATGCTCAGCAGGGAAAACATACAGCTGCAGGACAACACGCAAACCCGTGCACTTGTCAGAGGACTGGATGCCCTGCACAAAGGCATTGAAATGGAAGGATCGGCCAGGATTACCGATTACCTTACGATGGGCGGACTGTTTTCATTCGGCGACTGGAGATGGAAAAACGACGTAAAAGCAGAGTTGTACGACGACAATCAGACTTTGCTTGGAACCACCGAAGTTTATGCCAGTAATTTATATGTTGGCGATGCCCCCCAAACGCAACTGGGAATCACAGGAGAGCTCATCCCTCTGAAAAACTGGACAGTAAACTTCAACTGGCTGCATTACAGCAGATTATATGCAGCCTTTGATCCTACGGGACGCAGCAATCCGCTCGACAGGCAACAGCCGTTCCGAATTCCCGACTATTCGGTAAGCGATTTGTTTATAAGTTACACTTTTGATATAAGAGGTCTTGCAACCATTGCATCGGTTAATTGTTATAATTTATTCGACAACCGGGCAATCATACGAGGAGAAGACGGATCAACCCACACAATCGACACCTTCACCGGATTCTGGCTGCCCGGCCGTATCTTTAACGTATCGCTGAAGGTATCCTTCTAAGTATAACAACCAGAATCAGATTGCCCCGGAATATGGAACAACAACCGCTGAGTACATCCCTGAAAGCCCTAACCGTTAACCTGGACCAGTCGACCTATGGCGTATTTGCAGAAATCGGCGGAGGGCAGGAGGTTTCAAGAACCTTTTTCCAGGCCGGCGGAGCCTCCGGAACCATAGCCAAAAGCATATCGGCGTACGACAAGCAATACAGCGATGCACTCTACAGCAACCGCCGTACCAGCAAGCGCTATGTTTCGTGCCAGCGCCTCGAGGAAATGCTCCGTTGCGAATACGATGAGCTGGTGAACGTTCTGAAAGATAAACGCGACAAGCCTACCCGTTTCTTTGCTTTCGCGGATACCGTCTCAACCATCAACTACCGTAAAGACAACGTCAGTCACGGCTGGATGGGATGCCGCTTCCAGCTCAATCCCGGCGATGAGCCCAATGAAGTAATCCTTCATGTGGGCCTGCACGAACGGGATAACATTCTTCAGCAAAACACCCTTGGAATACTCGGCGTAAACCTGATTTATGCGTGTTATTATCATCACGACAAACCCAATTCATTTCTTCAGTCGCTCATGGATAACCTTTCGGGCGACCGGATTGAGATTTCGATGATCCGAATGAACGGCCCACAGCTTGGCTATGTCGACAACCGCTTGCTCGCCGTGCAGCTCGTAAAAAACGGCATGGCAAACGCAATCATGTTCGACCGTACGGGTACGGTTCAGGAACCCGCCGATATGCTCTATAAGAAAAATGTACTCGCCTTTCGCGGAAGCTTCAGACCCATAACCTATGCCGGTTTTGATATCCTGAAATCGAGCTATTCTCTATTTAAAAAGGATGAGGACTACGACAAGAACAATACCTTATCCTTTTGTGAAATAACCCTTCACAACCTGCTGAATCCGCATCAGGACAACATCGACGAGCGAGACTTCCTCGACCGTGTCGACCTGCTTAACGGCATGGGACAAAACGTTATGGTAAGCGGTTTCAGGGAGTTCTACAAACTGGTAAATTACTTCTCAGGATTCCGCATCAACAAACTTCGCATTGTAATTGGCGTCGACACCCTAGAAAAGGTGTTTGACAAACACTATTACACCGATTTAAAGGGTGGAATGCTTGAAGCCTTCGGAAATCTGTTCCCCGAAAACATGAAAATGTACGTTTATCCTTCCATTCGGGCCGGCACCGGAGAAATCATGAAATCGGAGGACCTCAGCCTCCCGGAAGATTCCGGATATCTCTACCGGCATCTGGTAGCTGCGCGTAAAATCCTTGACATCACCAACATTAATAAAAAACACCTGAGTATATTCTCGCCTATGGTGCTGGAACGGATACAAAACAACGATCCTTCCTGGGAATCTATGGTTCCCGTGTATGTGGCCCAGACTATAAAATCGCGCAAGTTGTTCGGCTTTCGTGGTTAATACTCTTTTTATGACGGAAGTTTTGCAGGAAATAGTGCCATCAGGAATAATCACCGGAACTTAAACTCAGAAGCAACTGAATCCGAGTACATAGGATTAGCCGGAGTTTTCGAAATTATTGATGCAGCTATTTTCGCTATTTTTGCATAAAAACGCATCATGAGCTCCCGTCATTCTGTACTCTTTGTTACTACACTAAGCTCCTTTCTGACTCCGTTTATGGGATCGGCCATCAATGTTGCGCTTCCGCGGATGGGATCCGAACTTGGGATGAACACCATTGAACTGGGATGGGTATCAACGGCCTACTTGCTTGCTGCAGCCATTTTTCTTCTACCGTTCGGACGTTTGGCCGACAACCTTGGCCGTAAACGATTTTTTATCGGAGGTCTTGTCGTTTTCATACTTGCCGCGCTGGCTTCAGCAATTGCCGGCGATAAGGTTACGCTTATCACTGCCCGCGTGGTAAACGGTGCAGGAGGAGCGCTCCTCTACGCTACGGCAGTTGCGATCCTCACCTCGGCATATCCCAAGGCTGAACGGGGGAAAGTACTGGGAATCAACGTTGCATCCGTGTACCTGGGTTTAAGTCTGGGACCAACCATTGGCGGAGTCCTGACCTCATCCTTAGGCTGGAGAAGCATCTTTGCATTTATAGCCATACTGGGAATCATCACTCTGCCAATAGCGATCAGACATCTGAAAACCGATCATAAACCTTCCGGAACCGGGACATTCGATCTCAAAGGAAGTCTGGTTTACGGAATCAGCCTGGCTCTTATCATCTACGGGTTTCCAAAATTGCCCGGATTTGAAGGGCTATTGCCTTTTGGACTGGGAATTGCAGGATTTTTTCTTTTTGTCCGTATCGAAAACCATACGGCCTCTCCCCTTCTGGAAATGAACGTATTTAAAGGAAATCAGGTATTTATCTTTTCGAATCTCGCTGCTTTCATAAACTACAGCGCAACGTTTGCCCTGGTATTCCTTTTGAGTTTTTACCTTCAGCAGGTCAGGGGACTACCACCGGCACAAACGGGGCTTATTCTGATGGCCCAGCCCGTTGTAATGACCTTGTTATCGCCTCTGGCAGGGCGACTCAGCGACCGAATCGAACCAGCCATTGTGGCATCAGCAGGGATGGGGCTTACTGTAATTGGACTCGGAGCATTTGCCTTTCTGGATGCCGGCAGCAGCCTTTCCTTTATCATCATACTGCAAATGATTCTCGGACTGGGGTTTGCACTGTTCTCATCTCCGAATACGAATGCCGTTATGAGTTCGGTAAATCCTTCACATTACGGTGTGGCATCTGCAACACTTGGGACAATGCGACTGACCGGACAAACCGTAAGTATGGGCATAAGCATGCTGATGTTTGCACTTATCATGGGCAAAGGATCCTCCGGAATCGAAAATACGGAAGGACTTTTAAGCAGCATACGGTATGCCTTTATAGTATTTGCCCTGATAAGCGTTGCCGGAACCTTTTTTTCGATGAAACGAGGTAAAATCAGAACATAAACCACTTAAAACCAATCATGAGTTACAGCACAAATTTAAAGGCAATTGTTTTCGGAGCAAGCGGACTTACCGGAAGTTTTGTAACCAATATTCTTGCAGAAGACCATCGCTACGAAAAAGTGTTACTATTTGTAAGGAATCTTCTTCCGCTCCAAAACCCCAAAATATCTCAGATTCCTTATGATCCTGAAAATCCTGAAGGAGTTGCGGACATAATCAGAGGTAATCACCTGTTCTGTTGCATAGGAACAACCATAAAAAAAGCAGGAAGCAAAGCCAGTTTCTATCGTACCGACCACGACCTGGTGCTTAATATCGGACGCATTGCGGCCGCAAATGGAGTGTCGTCGTTTGTTCTGATTTCCTCCATAGGGGCAAATCCAAACAGTAGCAACAACTATCTGAGAACCAAGGGTGCCGTCGAGAATTCCCTGCGAAGGCTAAACTTTAATAATTTAAGCATAGTTCGACCTTCAATGCTGCTTGGTATCAGATCGGAATACCGGTTTGGCGAAGAAGCCGGAAAATTCATTATGAAAATCGTCCAACCACTATTAATTGGAAAGTTAAAAAAATACAGAGGAATTCATGCCGCAACCGTAGCAAAAGCTATGATTGTTGCAGCATTCAGGGAAAATGGTATTTTTGTTTACGAATCAGACCGGCTGG
>JALHHH010000013.1:38542-79889 GCA_022837485.1 Bacteroidales bacterium | reverse complement strand
TCTCCGGCTGAAGAAAAACCTCTTCGCCGGATTTCCCGGAAAATAAAAATGCCCCGCGAAAAACGGGGCACCGGCATTGTCTGCGGAAAGAGAGGGATTCGAACCCCCGGACCCTTGCAGGTCAACGGTTTTCAAGACCGCCGCAATCGACCACTCTGCCATCTTTCCGGGGGCAAAATTACACTATTTTTTTATTCTGCAATGATTTTTTTTTGACTGGGAAGGGCACTGTAATCAGGTGTTTGACTTATCTGCTCCGGAGTTGCCTTTAGCGATTCGCGAATTTCAGGAAAGGGATTGGATTATTTGTATTATAATATTGCCGGCAGGTCCGGATGACGAAGCCTGCCGGCAGGAAAATGTGCTGTTCTTTATGTAGAGATGAAGTTTTACCAGCTTCCGCTTGCTCCACCGCCGCCGAAACCACCACCGCCGAATCCGCCGAAACCACCGCCGCCGCCGAATCCGCCGCTGCCGCCGAAGCCTCCACCGCTACCCCAATTTCCGTTTCCTCCACGTCCGCCGCTACCCATCATGGATAAAAGGATCCAGAAGGGCAGATTGGAAGATCCGATGTTATGGTGACGCTTGCCCGAATTCCGGTTAAGGAAAATGATCAGAAGTATAAAGACGATAATTGGAATAATGGCTGCTCCCGCACTCCCCTTTTTGTCGTAATCTGCAGCTGTAAATTTTCCTGAAGCCAAATCGATAATAATGTCGGTTGCGGCATTAATGCCTCCGTAATAATCGTTATTCCGGAAATAAGGGATCATCTCATTCTGAACGATCCTTCGTGCAAGAATATCGGGAATGATTTCTTCCATTCCATAACCGGTGGCTATGGCGGCCTCACCTTTGCTGTCGGGAGTTTTGGGTTTGATCAGAATGATAACTCCATTGTCGAAGGATTGCTGACCGGCGCCCCACAACTGTCCGATTCGCTGGGCAAGGTCGTCGATGTCGTAACCGTCCAGACTAGCGAGCGTCACTATTGTAATTTGCGTTGAAGTGGAATCGTTGTAATCAACCAGCTTTCGCTCCAGTCGCCCGGTTTCTCCGGCGCTGAGTATGCCTGCAAAGTCGTTGATCAGCCTGGGTGGAACCGGTTTTTCCGGAATGCCTGCCTGCACCAATCCCGGCATCAGGGCCAGAATTATTGCTATAAGGCTAAGTGTTTTCAGGCGAATGTTCATCATTTGCAGGGGTTTAGTTGTTTCCGAATGAAATTTCGTCGGAGAGCTCATTTACATCCCCGGCAGAATAGGGGAAATGTTGTTTCAGTTGTTTTCCGGTTTCCCTGATTCCTTCGATAAGTCCTTCAGCAAAATTTCCATCCCTGAAATGGTCGATCATGATTTGCTTGGTGCTTTCCCAGAAGTCATCGGGCACCGCGGCATTAATTCCCGAGTCCCCGATTATTGCAAAGGAACGGTTCTCCACAGCCAGATAGAACAGTACCCCATTATGAAGTTCCGTTTTATTCATCTCCAGAGTTTCAAACAATTCGGCAGCCCGCTTCAGAATGTCTCCTTTGTGTCTGGTTTCAATATGAACACGGATCTCTCCGGAAGTATCGAGTTCGGCATCCAGAATTGCCTGACGTATTTCATCCTGTTGCTCAGGCGTGAAGAATTTTTTGGCTAATATACCCATTTCTGTGGTTGCGTTTGGCCGGGTAGTTAGAATTGCACTTCAGGGGCTTGTTCAGCTCCGCTTTCAGCCTGGAAGTATGCTTTTTTATCAAATCCGAAGATTCCGGCCAGAATGTTATCCGGGAAGCGACGGATGGTTGAGTTGTACGCCTGCGCTGTTTCGTTGAAATTCCGTCGTTCGACGGCAATGCGGTTTTCGGTTCCTTCAAGCTGAGCCTGCAGGTCGAGGAAATTTTGATTGGCCTTTAAGTCGGGATAACGCTCCACAACAACCATAAGCCTCGAAAGTGCCGAGCCAAGCCCGTCCTGAGCCTGCTGGAACTGTTGCATGCTGGCTTCGTTGAGGTTGGTCGGATCGATGGTGACACCGGTGGCTTTTGCTCTGGCTTCAATCACCTGTGTAAGAGTGCCTTGCTCAAATTCAGCATAACCCTTCACCGTATTCACCAGATTCGGAATAAGGTCGGCACGACGTTGATAAACATTCTCAACCTGCGACCAGGCCGCGGTAACTCCTTCCTCCTGTGTAACAATCTTATTATAACGTCCCGTAAACGACATAATCAGAAGCAATACGGCTCCGGCAACGACAAGCAGTGTAATTAAGGACTTTTTCATGGTTTCCTGTTTTGGTATAAAAGGGTAAAGTTAAATGTTATTGTTATTGATTGTAATGACACTCGAAAATTCCTTTAGCATATCCGGCAGCACTTATTGTGAAATGCCGGTTACGGCTTATCCCGTAACCGGCAGACTTTTTTATTAATGCATGATATTGAGACTTCGGCGGATAAATCCGGTCAGTTCCTCTCCTTTAAGAAGGTTCTGTGCCAGAAGTGCAAGATCAACCATCTGGCGCGCAAGGTTTGTGCGGGTTTCATCCTGCTGCTCAGTATTCATACGTCCGATAAGGGGGTGATTTGTATTAACTACCAGATTGAATGAATCAGGCAGACTTCCCATATACGATGCACCGCCGAGCATCGACATGTCCTTCATGCGCCGCATAAATTCGGGACGGGTGATCTGAACGGGCATGTCGGTTTCACTCAGGCTTTCAAAAACTACATGGAATTTTTCTTTTCCTGCAACTTCCTCAAATACCGGCTTCAGCTTCTCCTTTTCCTCATCGCTGAGTTTTGAGGGCATTGCATCTTCCTTATTGATGAGTTTGTCTACCACATCGGCATCAACCCTGACAAAGGAGGTGTTTTCGAATTTTTGCTCCAGGGTGTTCACGAAATGGTTGTCGATGGGGCCGTCCATCACAAGAACGTCGTATCCTCTTGCCTTTGCCGACTCTATGAACGAGTGCTGTTCAACCGCATCGGAGGTGTATAGGTAAACCAGCTTCTTATCCTTGTCGGTTTGTGCTGCGGAAATATGATTTTTATATTCCTCAAAGGTGAAATATTTGCCTTCTGTATTTTTCAGGAGGCAGAATTTCTCGGCCCGTTCGAAGAATTTGGGTTCTGAAATAATGCCGTATTCAATGAAAATTCTGACATCATCCCATTTCTTTTCAAATTCCTCGCGGTTGTTTTTAAATATATCCTCCAATTTGTCGGAGACCTTCTTCATGATGTGATTGGAGATCTTCTTAACGTTTGAGTCGCTTTGCAGATAGGAACGCGAAACGTTGAGAGGAATATCGGGAGAGTCGAGTACCCCATGCATTAGTGTAAGAAAATCGGGGACTATGCCTTCAACCGAATCGGTTACAAACACCTGGTTTGAGTATAACTGAATTTTTTCCTTCTGGATCTCGAAATTGCGTTTTACTTTGGGGAAGTAAAGAATCCCGGTAAGGTTAAACGGATAATCCACGTTCAGATGAATGTTGAACAAGGGCTCTTCAAAGGTTGCCGGATACAGTTCGCGGTAGAAGTCTTTGTAATCTTCCTCGGTGAGTTCCACAGGTTTGCGTTTCCAGGCAGGATTTACGTTGTTGATGATCCGGGGCTTTTCAATTTCGTTGTACTTATCGTTTCCCTTCTCATCTTTTTCGCCTTCAACTTTTTCCCATGTTTTTTCGTTGCCGAAGCGTATGGGAACCGGAAGGAATTTGCAGTATTTTTTAAGTAGCTCAAGAATCCGGCTCTCCTCGAGAAATTCTTTCGAGTCGTCGGCAATATGCAAAACGATTTCGGTTCCCCGCGTGCTTTTCTCCTTTTCCGTAAGGGTATATTCGGGAGAACCGTCGCATTCCCATTTTACTGCTTTACTTCCGGGTCCTTTTTTATACGTTTTTGTTAAGATTTCAACTTTTGATGAAACCATAAAGGAAGAATAAAAGCCAAGTCCGAAATGACCGATGAGCTGAGCAGATTCTGCTTCGCTTTTACCCTTGTATTTTTTAACAAATTCTTCTGCTCCCGAGAAGGCAATCTGATTGATGTATTTCTCCACCTCAGCTGCGGTCATGCCAATTCCTTTGTCTTTTACCGTGAGGGTGCCCTTGTCCTTGTCGAGGATTACTTCAATGGTAAGATCACCAAGGTCTTCGGTGACGGTGCCCATAGATGCAAGGGCCCTGAGTTTTTGGGTTGCATCCACCGCATTGGATATTAATTCTCTGAGGAAAATTTCGTGATCTGAATACAGGAACTTCTTAATGATTGGAAAGATGTTTTCCGTTTGTACATTTATTTTTCCCGTTTGCATAGCATAAATGGTTTTAGTTTGTGTTTTTCCCTGCTATGCAAAGCATGTGCCATTGGCGGCCTGCTGACAAATTGTCAATTTTTGGTATGAATAAGGCTTCAACGCTTTCGCGGATGTATGTCATCGACAAGCGGGTGGAAAAAACTTTTAGTTATTGATCAGCAATAAATTAATCTGTTTCTTGTGTTTCAACGACAAAGGTGGTGCCGGAATTGGGAGAACTGATGAAGAAGACCTTCCCATTAAGATATTTTTCTGTCAGTATTTTCATGCTGTAGGTGCCAAGTCCGCGGTCGGATCCTTTGGTTGAAAAAGAACGGTTGAAAATTTGCAACTGAACGGCTGGATTCATTGGTGTTGGGTTGTGGACCTTGATTACCGCATTTCCGCGGACACCGCGATAGATTCCCAGGCATACGACCGCCGGCCCGGATTCAGCCTCAAAGGCATTTTTAATCATATTTGTTACAACCCGCTTGAGTATGGTGCGATGCGATACGAAGTCGAATTCTTCGCTTTTTTTGTCTACCAGAAGTGAAACGGACAGACTTGTATATGCTTTGAATTCACCTGCCATTTCCATGACAAATGATGTTGAGTTTATGGATTCCGGGGGTGTGTCCTGCTCGATAAACTGCTCGGTTGAAATCAGCCTGTGAAGATTTATTTCTTCGATCAGTCGGTTGGATGAATTAATCAGCAGAGAGAGAAATTCATCCCGGCTTTCTTCGAACTCCCCTGTTGACAGCAGTTCTGCCATTCCGCTGATATTGTGTGCGGTGTTCAGTATGTCGTGGTAGAAAATGCGTTCAAGCAGCACACGTTTTTTATCGTTGCTGATATCCTGAAGGCAGAAAAGTACAAATTCCCTGTTGCTGATGTGGATTTTTGAGGTATTTACCTGGAGGTTAAGAATTCCGGCAGCCGTATTCAGAACACTTTCGCTATTTGATGTGCCGTCTTCGATGGCGATGCGTATGGAGCGAAGTGCGCCGCATACCCTGCATCGTTCCGTTGATCCGCATTGTTCACCTTTGTGACTTTGACCGCAGCAATTCATAAGCTTGCCGGGTTGTAATCCGAGATATGGTTTTATGTCGGTGATCCCAAATTTAGTCATAAATGCCTTATTGGCATATACCATCTGGTTTAATGTATTTAGTATCAGGATCTCGACAGGTACGCCGTTAAGGATGGCAGCCGCTAAAGGATTGGAATCAATTAGCTCCATATCCTTCTGCAGTTTATCCAAATCCCGGATTTCTGCCGTAAGGGGTTGGTGTTTTTCGTGCATACGCAGAATCACTCTAATGAGGTTCAAATGTAAAGAAAATTTCACTTGATTTGTAATATTCGCATCAGTTTGTTCGATTAGTATGTTAATAATATATTAATAAATTGTTAATCAATTAAATAGAAAATATAACATATGTAGATAAAAAATATATATTATAAATGCTTATGCATATCCGGAAGGGTCTGCAGGTATCCGGTTATCAGGCATGCCCACAATCCTGTGAGTATGGCCTCGGCTGCATCATGGGTTGGATAATTTTTTGAAGGAGTTTCGCTGCTTCTGATCAGTTGCCACGCAATTTTTATCGCATTTTTCTTTGCTTCCTGCCCGGTTCGCCGCGCACGCAACGGAAGAAGCTTCTTGCGCCAGATGCCCGCATCGGTTGTTATTATATTGATTCCCAGCGAAGCAGCTTCCTTTGTCCAGGTAAGTGCCACGGGGCCTCCACCCTCAACAGCCAGGTATTCGAGTTGTACTATGCCTTTAAGTATCGCGTATGCTGCTTTCCGCAGATTTTTCACCGAGCCCATGTTGTGCGAACGATACCATAACAGCTGTCCTTTGCTGTTATACAACGCCAGGCCGGTTTTCACTCCGGCGTCAACGGCCAGCAAATGCCGGACTTCAGGTAACTCAGTTATCATGTGCGAAAGGTAGGAATATCCTTGCAAACGTATTAAATTCCGGAGGTAAATTGGGATTGTATTTGCCGTTTTTAAAGTGCAGGCTGTAATCCCCGGCAATTCTGGTTGCCTGCCATCCTCCTGTCGCCCACATCATTATCTAAATATCTGAAAAGTAAAATGATAAGTATTAACATACGCATAATTTATCTTCATTTTTTCATTGCCATTCAGGGGAAAGTTCCTATTTTAGCCCGGTATTTCAGCGGATATATAACCACTTAAAATATAATCTTATGTTAGATCTCGATTGGACACACCTACCTTTTGGGTATGTAAAGACCGACTACAACGTTCGTTGTTACTACAGAAACGGTAAATGGGGAGAGCTTGAAATTTCCTCATCCGAATTTATCAGCCTGCACATCGCTGCTTCTTCACTGCATTACGGACAGGAAGCTTTTGAAGGGATGAAGGCATTTCGTGGCAAAGACGGTAAAATCCGCATTTTCCGCTGGGAAGAGAACGCCAAACGTATGGAAAGTTCCGCTAACGGAGTGATGATGTCCGTTGTTCCGCACGATTTGTTCCTGAAAGCAATCACTACTGCGATCAGGCTCAACGAGCGGTTTATTCCTCCTTATGGTACCGGTGCTTCGCTTTACCTCAGGCCTCTGCTTATAGGTACCGGTGCCAGGGTTGGTGTTAAGCCGGCCGATGAGTATTTATTTCTGGTATTCGTTACCCCGGTAGGACCTTACTTTAAAGAAGGCTTTAAGCCGGTAGCCCTGCAGGTTGCACGCGATCACGACCGTGCCGCACCAAAGGGTACCGGACGCTACAAAGTTGGTGGAAACTATGCCGCCAGCCTTACCGCCGGCGAGGAAGCCCATGCCGCAGGTTATGCTGCAGCCCTGTTCCTCGATGCCAAGGAGAAGAAGTACATCGATGAAGCCGGACCTGCCAACTTCTTTGCCATCAAAGGAAATAAGTACATTACTCCCAAGTCGGAATCCATTCTTCCTTCCATTACCAACAAGAGCCTGATGGATCTGGCCCGTGATATGGGTATGGAAGTGGAAGTAAGACCAGTTCTGGTTGAAGAACTCGCCGATTTCGATGAAGTAGGCGCCTGCGGAACCGCTGCCGTAATTTCTCCAGTTTGCAAGATCGATGACCACCTTACCGGTAAGGTTTATCAGTTCTGTAAGGACGGGCAGGCCGGCCCGGTATCCACCAAGCTTTACAAACGCCTACAGGCCATTCAGTACGGGGATGAACCGGATATCTTCGGATGGAATTATGTTGTTGAATAATAGCACTAAATGAAAAAAAAAGCCTGCATTTGCGGGCTTTTTTTATTTCAAAAGAATTTCTCCCGTAATTTTTTTACAATAATTCAGCCATTTCCAGCTGCATGGCTCTGGCTTCGTCTGCAGCTTTTTCCGCAAAATCGGTGCCGTCAGAAGCGAATATTATGCTGCGGGAAGCATTTACCAGTAATCCGCAATCTTTATTTAGTCCGTATTTTGCTACTTCGCCAAGGCTTCCTCCCTGAGCTCCGACTCCGGGAACAAGAAGAAAATGATCGGGAACAATTTTCCTGACCTCTGCCAGCATTTCAGCCCGGGTTGCGCCAACCACAAACATCGTATTGCCGGGATTTCCCCAGTTTTTTGCTGTGTCAAGTACCCTGGAAAATAATTTCTCACCATCCCCGTCTTCCGAAAGCTGAAAATTGAAAGCTCCCTTGTTGGAGGTGAGTGCAAGCAGAATTGCCCATTTGCCTTCAAATTCCAGGAACGGTTTAACCGAGTCTTCCCCCATATAGGGCGCAACGGTAATTGCATCGAAATCAAACCCGGAGTTGTGCTTTGAGAAAAATGCCTTTGCATACTGAGAAGATGTATTGCCTATGTCGCCCCGTTTGGCGTCGGCAATTGTAAAGCACTGATCTCGAAAACTTTCAAGATAGTCCATCGTTTTGTACAGACTGTTGAGGCCGGCGATGCCACGCGATTCATAAAAGGCAAGGTTTGGTTTGTAGGCAACGGTATAGGGCAGGGTAGCGTCGATGATCTGTCGGTTGAATTCAAAGACCGGATCAGCAGTATTCCTGAGGTGATGCGGTATTTTATCCATATCGCTGTCAAGGCCGACACACAGAAACGATTTTTTTTGACCGATAAGGCCGATGAGTTGCTCGCGGTTCATTTTATTTGGGTTGCAGTTATTCGTTGGCAAAAGTAGGAAAAAAGCCTGCAATGGCAAATAGAAGCACTGGTGCGTACATCCCATGGTGCCGGGGAATGACATGTGTAGTTGTATTCCAGGATGTTTTCCTGGTTTACAAATGGGCTGGAAGCAGAGAGAATGCGTAGATTTTAACCTACTGCTTCTTTCAGCCGTTCGGCATTTTCTGCAAGCTGCAGTGAATCGATCATATCCTGAATGTCGCCGTCCATAAAGGTGGGCAGATTATAAACCGTGAGGTTGATGCGATGATCGGTGATTCGGCTTTGCGGATAGTTGTACGTTCGGATTTTTGCAGAACGGTCGCCAGTAGATACCATGGTTTTCCGTTTTTTGGAAATTTCGTCAAGGTATTTCTGATACTCAAGCTCAAAGAGGCGGGTTCTCAGAATGGTTAGTGCTTTGTCGTAATTTTTGATCTGGGATTTCTGATCCTGCATGGAAACGACAATTCCGGTCGGAATATGGGTAAGCCTGACGGCAGAATAGGTTGTATTTACCGATTGTCCTCCCGGTCCTGAGGAGCAGAAAGTCTCCTTGCGGATGTCGCTGGGTTTGAGATCCACATCAAATTCATCGGCTTCAGGCAGAACCACAACCGAGGCTGCAGAAGTGTGTACCCTTCCCTGAGTTTCGGTTTGCGGCACCCGCTGTACACGGTGTACTCCGGATTCGTATTTCATCAATCCATAGACGTTTTCACCGCTGATATTGAGAATGATTTCCTTGTAACCACCTACAGTGCCTTCAGTAAAGTCGACGAGGTCGATTTTCCATCCTTTTGTTTCACAGAACTTTGTGTACATCCTGTAAAGGTCACCGGCGAAGATGCTGGCCTCGTCGCCACCAGTTCCCGCACGGATTTCAACCACGGCATTTTTACCGTCCTGAGGGTCGGCAGGAATCAGCATTATTCGGATATCTTCCTCCATCCGATCCCTGCTTTCGACCAGAGAATTCATCTCCTCCTTGGCCATAGCCCTGAATTCCTCATCTTTTTCGTTGTAGAGGATATCTTTTGCCGATTCAATATTTGCAAGTACCGATTCATACTCCTTGTAGGCAGCAATAATGGGCTGCAAATCCTTATAATCTTTGCTGAGCTTGATGTATGCCTTCATATCGGCCATGACAGCCGGGTCATTCATCTGTTTTTCAATATCCAGGTAACGTTGATATATGGCCTGAAGCTTATCGAGCATGGATGTCTGTTTTTGGGGTGCAAAGATACGAATTTCCGGCTTAGGTTCGGCGATTCGATGGATGTATCGGAGACTTTAAAAACGGGTAAAAGTCGGATAATCATCAGTCAGAAAGAGACTCCGGCAGAAAGGGAGAGGTATTCTTAGGCCGGTTAATAGATGAATGTACCGTTCCCGGTAATCAGGCTGAGCTTTTTTACCTCTGAGGCTTCGCAGCGACCTACAATCCGGGCGGCGATTCCAAAGCCTTCGGAAAGTTGTATTATTTCTTCGGCTATGGCTTCAGGCACATAGAGTTCCATCCGGTGGCCCATATTAAATACCTTATACATCTCGGGCCATGAGGTTCCCGATTGCTCCTGAATAATCCGGAAAAGCGGCGGAATCTCAAACAGGTTGTCCTTAATCACGTGCAGGTTGTCAACAAAATGCATCACTTTGGTTTGCGCTCCTCCGGAACAGTGCACCATGCCGTGAATATGACTGCGGTATTTATCAAGTATCTGTTTGATTACCGGGGCATAGGTCCGGGTAGGGGAGAGTACCAGTTTGCCCATATCGGTTCCGTGCACTGGCGAGGGATCCGTAAGTTTCAACTTGCCGCTGTATGCAAGCGATTCAGGTATGTCCGGATCGTAGCTTTCAGGAAACAACGAGGCATAGATTTTATTAAAAACGTCGTGTCTGGCGGACGTTAGTCCGTTGCTGCCCATTCCGCCGTTGTATGCTTTTTCGTAAACAGACCGGCCTTCGGATGCAAGTCCGACAATTACATCGCCGGCCTGAATGCGGTGGTTTGATATTACCCGTTGGCGCGGCATGCGGGCTGTGACCGTAGAATCTACAATGATGGTGCGCACCAGATCGCCGACATCGGCTGTTTCTCCTCCGGTTGAATGGATCCCGATGCCATAACCACGCATTTCTTCGAGAAATTCTTCGGTACCATTAATGATGGCAGCAATTACTTCACCGGGGATTTTATTTTTGTTTCTGCCTATGGTGGATGAAAGAAGTATGTTATCGGTAGCCCCGACGCACAGCAGGTCGTCGGTGTTCATAACGATGGCATCCTGTGCTATGCCTTTCCATACGCTGAGATCGCCGGTTTCCTTCCAGTATAGGTATGCCAGCGACGATTTGGTTCCGGCTCCATCGGCATGCATGATGTTGCACCATTCCGGGTCTCCGCCCAGGATATCTGGAATGATTTTGCAAAATGCCTTTGGGTACAGGCCCTTGTCAATGTTCCGGATGGCGTTGTGTACGTCTTCTTTCCCGGCTGAAACACCCCTGCGGATGTATCGTGATTCCTGCGACATAGTTGTTTAATGGACCAAAGCAAACCGGCTGCCGAAGCAGCCGGTTTTTATGATTAATTAAAAATCAGTTGTTTATTCGATTCGTCAATTTTAAATCTGCCGAGCATATTGATGGTGCTTTCTCCCATGAGAACACCTTCGGTGAGTTTATGCGAAACGCTGGCTTCAATGTTTGAAACGGTCTTGGGACCAATTTTAAACTCTTTGATCCTGAATACCGCCCTGTCGGCAATGGAACCTTCGGCCAGAATTACGTTGGCATCGCCGATAAAGTCGTTTTTGGTAATTACGCCGGCCTGAAGCAGTTTCTGCGCTTCGGGAAGTGAGAATATCAGCCCGCGGTCGTTGCGGTCGAGCATTATTTTCACGGTTATGCCGTTTACAATTGCCGGAACGGTAACTGCATTTCCACGACCCACTTCAATGGCTACGATGTTATCTTCTGGATTGATTTTAATATCGACCTTCTGGCTTATCTCCTTGTTTTTCGGTTTTGGGACGTAATCTTTACTCAGTACTCTGAATTCCGTTCTTCGGTTCAGGGCATGGGCAGCTTCTTTTTCCGGGGTTGTTTTCAGCGAATCGATAAACGATTCCGTTAGTCTTATTCCTGCTTTAAACAGGAATCCATCCTTAAGAATGTCTTTTGCCAGTGTCCTTGGTACCCGTTCACCGTAGCCTTTGGCAACCAGTCGTTCGGGGTCAATGCCCCTGTCGATAAGGTAATTAACCACCGATTCGGCTCGGCGCTGCGAGAGGATGTCGTTGCGTTCATCGGTATCGCGGGCATCGGTATGGGAAGCAAGCTCAACCACCACGGTCTCATTTTCAAGCAGGGTTTTTATGAGGCCCTGCAACGAGTCCTGATACTGGGGTTTCAGATCCCATTTGGCCAGGTCGTAAAGAATGTCGGGCAGAACCACCGGTTTTTCCGGAATGGGCTCAAGCATAAAGTCGATAACAAAGTCTTTGTTTTTCTCAAGACCTACCGTGGTTTCCCTGGCTTTTTTGTTGAAATAATTATCTTTCAGCACGGTAAGATCATAGGTTGTATTGGGTTTGATCTGTGATTTGCTGAATGAGTAAAATCCTTTAGGATCGGTTTTGGCATCGACCGACGAGCCGTCTGAACCTGCCAGTCTTACGGTGGCCAAAGGTACAAACTGCAGGGTGTTGTCGTCTTTTACGGTTCCCTGAAGGGTAAATACCAGAGGAGGATTGATGAAGTGATAGATATCGTCTCCGCCTCTGCCGCCTTTACGGTTAGAGGAGAAGAATCCCTGCTCTTCGCCAGGCTGGAAAACGATTGCAAAATCATCGGCCGATGAATTCACCGGGACTTCCAGGTTGACCGGATTTGTCCACTCATCTCCCCGTTTCACGGTACGGAAGATATCGAGACCGCCCAGTCCGGGGTGGCCGTTGGATGCGAAATACAGGGTAGTGTCGTTTTTCAGGAACGGAAATACCTCATCACCGGGAGTATTTACAACCGGTCCGAGGTTCATGGGTTTCTTAAACTCTTCACCCGTACTGGTTCTGGTGGCGATCCATAGATCTTTGCCTCCTTGTCCGTCTTTGCGGTCGCTTGAGAAGATCAGGGTAAGCTCATTGGAGCTGATTGCAGGATGCCCGTTTGTTATGGTGCTGTCTTTTCCCAGCATCAGCACCTGAGGTTCACCCCAGCCTCTGCCCGAGCGTTTTACGGCGATTATGCGGCAATTGGTGGTTTCGTCGTCGGCGCTGCCGCACCGGGTGTAATAAAGGGTGGTGAATTTATCGTTATAGGCCGGAGCACCTTCGTTTGAGCTGGTATTAATCCGTCCTTCCGATTCTGCCAGTACGGGTTCGCTCCATTCTCCTTTTCGGTCCTGGCGGGTTATGAAGAGATCGCTGAAGTTTTGTCCGGTCCAGTCGTCGATACCCTTGCCGGTACTTCCCTCGCGGGTGGAGGTGAAAATCAGCGCATTGTAAAACTTGTCGGCATAGGTTGCTGCAAAGTCGTCGTTTTTGGAGTTGATCTTTTTTACGTTGGTAACGGTGAACTTAGTCGGATTTTCCATCCATTCCATTGCCAGTTCGCACGACCTCAGTCCGTTGGTTCCTCGCGGATCGTCCGGAGCATTTTCGATGTACAGCTGGTAGTAATCTTTAGCGTCGTTGTATTTTTCATTTGCCCTGAGCATGTTGGCATAGTGCAGATATACCACAGGATTTCGGCGGGCATAGTCGCTTTTAATAATTCTTCTGTAGGTAATTTCGGCCCGGCGTGTATTGTTCATCAAACGGTAACATTCGGCCATCTGAAACGAGATACGGTCTTTTTCAGGACGGCTTTTGGTTTTTGAGTAGGCCTTTTTGTAACGGTTTACGGCAAGATTAAACTGAAAGCTGTTAAAGGCTTCTTCGGCAGCTGCAATCCTCCGGCTCTGAGCCTGAGTATGCCCGGCAGGCATTGCCACCGTCAGAATGACAAACAGAATCAGGGTTGCAATGCCCGGAAATGAATGGGTGCGGTATGAGAAAGGTGAAACCATTGGTTGATGCTGATTTGACTGCTAATTTATATATTTTTCCCTTTGTGCCTTTTGTTTTTACGGTAAGGCCTGCGGGTGCAGAAGTCTAACGCTTCCCTGGAAACAAAATTGTGCACTGTATGCATCCCCGTATGTATGTAAGCGGCTTTTTATGCTTTTTGGTCACCTGAACCTTCTTCCCCGGCATCGGGCTCTGAAACATCCCCGATACCGTATGGATCGGAAGGGGGGGCTTCATTTTCAGTATGATCGGTATTCGGATTTTGACCGGCTTCCATAACGCTGCGCCGGATTTCTTCTCCTTCTTTACGCAGGGTTTCACGTGCATTCCCGAATTCACGGGCAATGGAACCGGTTTCTTCCCTGAATTCGCGGGTAATATCGTTCGATGCTTTCTTTAGATCATTCATTGTCCTGCCCAGTTTCCGCGCAATCTCCGGCATCCTTCGGGGACCGAAGATCAGGAAAACAGCCAGCAGAATGATCATGAATTCACCGCCGCTGATGTCGAGGAAAAGAAGTGTGCCGGATACCATATTATCTGCTTAGGGAGTGTAAAAGTACAAAATTATACTTCGATTCCTCCGGCAATCCAGATTAGTTCCTGCCCGGGTAAAATAAAAAAATCCCGCAGCCTTTTTTCGCTGCGGGATTTTTTATTCGGGTACTCCGTATTATTTCTGAAGCTTTTTGGCTTCGGCTTTTTTCTTTCTGCGGTTTTGTGCGCTGCTGATAAAGTCGTATGCCAGCGGCGAGGCTATGAAGATGGATGAGTAGGTTCCGATGGTAACCCCTACAAGCAGTGCGAAGATAAATCCACGGATAACTTCACCGCCGAAGATAAAGATGGCGATAAGTACCACAAGGGTGGTTCCTGCAGTGTTGAAGGTACGTCCCAAAGTACTGTTCATGGCATGATTCATATTGTCGTTCAGCGCGCGCTTCGGATAGAGCCCGATGTACTCCCTGATACGGTCGAAGATGATAACGGTATCGTTGATGGAGTATCCGATGATGGTCAAAAGCGCTGCAATGAATGCCTGATCCACTTCCAGGTTGAACGGCAGGATTCCCGAGAAGATCGAATAAAAGGAGATCGTGATCAGGGTATCGTGCGCCAGAGATATAAGACCTCCAAGACCATACTGCCACTTCTTGAACCGTATCGCGATGTAGATGAAGATAATTAAAAGTGCGAAGAATACAGCCAGAACGGCTCCCTGCTTGATGTCGTCGGCAATGGTTGGTCCGACTTTCTGTGAGCTGAGCCTTCCCAGTACTTTTGCATCATCGTCTTTCGTAAAATCCTGAAGCGTCATGGGATTTTGGTACAGCGATTTCACACCGTTGTAGATCTTGGCTTCAACGAGTGAATCTGCAACCTGTGAATCCTCTTCGATCATGTATTTTGTGGTAATCTTCACCTGATTGTTGGAACCGAAAGTTTTAACTTCCGGAGCCTCGCCCATCTCTTCTGCGAGCAGGCTTCTTACATCGTTGGTGTTGACTTCCTTGTCGAAACGGACCACATAGGTACGCCCCCCTGAGAAATCGACGCCAAAATTCAGCCCCTTTGTAGCAAGCGATACAATACCAATCAGGATGATAATTCCGGAAATGATATACATCTTCTTGCGAAGACTGATGAAATCGATATTGATGTTGGTGAAAGCTGCCCGGGTATAGGCATTGTCGAACGGGATGTTTCTGTTTCTCTTCAGCTGGGCTTCAAAAATCATGCGTGAGATGAAGATGGCAGTGAAGAGTGAAGTGATGATACCAATGATAAGCGTGGTTGCAAATCCCTGAACGGGTCCCGATCCGAATACATACAGCACGATACCGGTGAGAAGTGTGGTTACGTTACCGTCGATGATGGCGGAGTATGCATTGCTGTAACCGTCGGTGATTGCAAGACGGAGTCCTTTACCGGCGCGAAGTTCTTCACGGATACGTTCGTAGATGATAACGTTAGCGTCGACGGCCATACCGAGAGTAAGTACAATACCGGCGATACCGGGAAGGGTAAGAACTGCCCCGAGTGAAGTCAGTACGCCAAAGATGAAGAAGATATTGGTAACCAGCGCAAGGTCGGCAACCCATCCTGCCCGGTTATAATAAAGTACCATGTATATAAGTACCAATACAAAGGCGATTACAAAGGATGATAGTCCTGCCGTAACCGATTCACGTCCGAGTGAAGGTCCTACTACTTCTTCCTGAACGATGCGTGCAGGTGCCGGAAGTTTACCGGCCTTCAGAATGTTTGCAAGGTCAAGTGCTTCTTCAACCGAGAAGTTACCGGTAATGGACGAACGGCCGTTGGGAATTTCATCGTTGACCCTTGGAGCCGAATACACATATTCGTCAAGTACGATGGCGATTTGTTTGCCGATGTTGTCGCCGGTAAGTCTTTTCCATGTTTTGGCACCTTCGGGGTTCATAAGCATGGAAATTTCAACCCTTCCGTTGGGGTCGTAATCCTGACGTGCATCCACTACTGCATCTCCCCCGAGTGGTGCTTTTCCGTCGCGGCTGGTAATTCTGAGTCCGATGAGTTCCAGAATTTCAGGACGATCTTTTTCAGGTTTTACCGTCCATGCGAGTTTCAGATCCCTGGGGAATACCTGGCGGGTATCTTTCAGCATGCGATTTATGCGTGCGGTATCTTTGATGGATGCAAAACCGACGGTTGCACCCTGACCGGGGAAGTATTGTCCCTGCTGATTCGGGAAAATGGCCGGACTGAGGTATGCGAATAATGGATTCTCTTTTGCATAGCGCTCAAACGATTCTTTTTCCTGGGCGGCAGCAGTTGTGTCGCCGATTTTATCGAGGAGACTGGAAGCAGTGGTATCTCCTTCTTCAGCTGCAGTTTCTTCCGTCACGGCTTCTGAAGCTTCCATCGCCAGAGCGGTGGTGTCGGCTACAGCGGTATCGGTTACCTGGCTGGTGGAAGCAAGCCTTCTGTTTGCATCTTCAAAATAAGGTACAAGCTCGGCAAATTCATAGGTTTCCCAGAATTCGAGCTGAGCCGTTCCCTGCAGAAGCTTTCGTACACGCTCCGGTTCTTTGATACCGGGGAGTTCAACCAAAATACGTCCGGCAGTCTGTAACTGCTGAATGTTGGGCTGGGCAACGCCGAAACGGTCGATACGGGTACGAAGAATATTGTAGGTGCGGTCGATGGCGCCTTTTGTCTCTTCCCGGATAACTTTCAGTACATCTTCGTTGGTTGAGTTGTATGAAATTCTGTCCTTCAGTTCTACCGTGTTAAAAATTGCTGCAAGGCTGGCATTCGGATCAACTTCACGAAACGATTCCCCGAAGAGGGTAACGAAATCGCTCTGACTGCTTCTCTGCTTGGCCACCGCCATATCGATGGCCTGCGTGAACACAGGATTGGTGCTATTGCCGGATAATGCCCTGACGATGTCAACAACCGATACTTCCAGCGTAACGTTCATTCCTCCCTTGAGGTCGAGGCCCAGGTTGAGCTCACGCTCCTTACACTCCTGATAGGTGTACTTGCGGACCAGGATGTTGAACACCGGCTGATTCGACATAGAGTCGAGGTAATAATGCTCCCTCGTCTTGCTGATAGAATCAAGCTTGGCTTGCTCCAGCACCGTGTTTCCTTTGGCCAGATCTTTTGCCAGACTAATCGCAACCTCATTCCTGGAGTATTCCCGGGCTTTTTTCTCTACCGATTTGGTAAAAAAGGTGAACGACAGCTGAAAAAGGCTCACAATTGCCAGCGCAATTGCGAAAAATTTAATAGCACCTTTATTCTGCATGGTGAGTTATTTAATTGAATTAGACTAATTTTTTGAGCCTGCAAATATAGAACTTCTATTGAAATTTAACAACCGCCATTTTCAATGATTTTTTTACCACCGGCAAATGCACGCTGTACGGTGTATATATACGAGACTAATATATGTATACTGTCTGCATAGTCACGCTTTTCCCGTCATTTAGCTTTGGTATTGACGTCTATTGTGCACTTTTTCTCTAATTTTACGAAATTATTTGACTGAAACCAATCGGCCATGCGATTATCCAAAGCATTTCTTCTCTCTTTTCTGATATTTTTTCTGGCTGACAGAAGCAGCATCCGGGCCCAGGAATCGTTTGGTTTTGTGATGTGGGACAATATTCCACTTAAAATGAACGGGCTTACTGTTCTTAATCCCTGGGCCGGAGGAATAAATAACGCTCAGTTCGGAAGGATCGACCTTAACGGCGACGGCCTCATGGATCTGATAGTGTTCGACAGGCATGGCAACCGGCTGATGCCTTTTCTGTTTGAACGCAGCGGAAGCGAATGGCATTACGTATATTCTCCCTTTTTCAGGCGCTTTTTCCCGCCTTTAAGTCATTGGTTTCAGCTGCTCGACTATAACGGAGACGGTAAGACCGATCTTTTTACCTATACTCCCGGGGGTATTATGGTGTATCGCAACGATGGCGACGATGTTCCCGATTTCCGGCAGATAACCCATCCCTACATCACCTCTCTCCAGGGAAGCATCTATACAAATCTTCTGGTGACCTACGTAGATTACCCGGCAATTGCTGACCTCGACGGAGACGGCGATATGGATATTCTTACGTTTTGGGGACTTGGCTCATTCGTTGAATTTCACCGGAATATGTCGGTCGAGACTTTTGGATCTCCCGATTCGCTGATTTTCGAAAAAGTTTCCAACTGCTGGGGTCGTTTTGCGGAAAACCCGGAGTCAAACATAATTTATCTTGATACCTGTTCCGGTAGAACCGTGACAGGCGCACTCAACGATACCCCGAAACATACCGGCTCCACCTTTTGTCTGCTCGATATCAATGGAGACCAGCTGCTCGATCTGCTGCTCGGAGATGTGGATTATCCCGACTTTTCGGCTCTGATCAACGGAGGCAGCGATAATGTAAATGCCGTAATGACTGCCCAGTTGCCGGCTTATCCTGCTGAGGATCCGGCTCTGATGTGGTCGTTTCCCCTGGCATGGGTTTCGGATATTGATAATTCAGGCCGGAATGAGTTACTGGTATCGCCTTTCGACCCCAGCCTTGTTAAGTCTGAAGGAAGTGAAAGCGTTTGGCTCTACCGCGATGCGTCGGCCACCAGTACCCCTGAATTTGTGCTTGAGCGCCGGGACTTTCTTCAGCATACCATGGTAGATCTGGGACTGGGCGCCCATCCGGTATTTGCCGATGTTGATGGCGATGGCCTTGTCGATATGGTTGCAGGAAACTACGGCTTGTACGATACGTGTATTGTGAACGATTACGGGCAGCTGAAGTGTTATTACTACAGCCGCCTGGCCTTGTTTCTCAACAGGGGGACGGCCCTGCAACCCTCCTTTGAGCTATACGATGATGATTTTGCGCTTGTATCGGCGCTGCAGATACAGGGTGCATATCCTGCATTCATGGATCTGGACGGGGATGGAGATACAGATATGGTTTTAGGCAGCGACGACGGAACTCTGAGGCTGTTTATCAATCTGGCAGGAGAGGGAAATTTGCCCGTTTATGCAGCCCCTGGACAGAATGCTTTTGGTATCGATGCCGGGGCTTACAGTACGCCTGTGTTTTTTGATGTGGATGCCGATGGTTTAAACGATCTTGTATTAGGAAATGCTGCAGGAAAACTATGGTTATACCGGAATACAGGTTCTGTTCATAATCCTGTCTTCCAGCTAGTCAGCGATTTCTGGGGTGGGGTTAACGTTACCGACCCAATGGTTTCGTATACCGGTTATGCTGTGCCTTCATTTATTCGTGCACCGGATGGTACACCCCTGTTGCTTGTGGGTTCGGAGTCGGGGCTGATGTCGCTTTATGGTGGTGTTTCGGCTGAACCCGGATCTCAGTTTACTCTTCTGGCCAGGCATTTTATGTATATCAGTGAAGGCATTCGTACATCACCGGCTGTTACTGACCTTAACAACGACGGTTATCCCGATCTTGCTGTGGGGAATTATTCAGGTGGTATTACCCTGTTCAGAGGCACTGCGCCGGGTCCGGAAGGGATTGTTGCAGAGCCCGATACGGATGACACCTTTCGGATATTTCCAAATCCTGCATCCGAAACGCTTACCGTTTTATTCTCCCGGCAGGGAAGACATACAGCTAGGATTTTTGACCTGAACGGCAGGATGATAAAAGAAATTCCTGCCGTAGGTACCGCTTCCGTAACAGTCGGAGTGGAAGATCTTCCGGCAGGAATTTATATAATATCAGTCTGCAGCCTGGAAAGGCAGTGGGAGGCATCCAGGCAAAAGTTTTCCGTTATTCGATAACAGCGTTTTTAGGGGGATCGACGGGCTCTTCAAGATTGTCGATAATCAGTTCCCTTGTTTCAAAGTTCAGGGTTGCCCTGCAATGACGAAGCAGGTCGCAGCCCAGCAATCCGTCAACCTGAGGATTTCCCATTCCCCGGAAGGTGCGGTTCAACTGACTGAGGTCAACGGCAGCGATGGTGTAATCCTTAATGACCACCGATCCGATTTCCATGCTTTCAATGTTTGCGATGTAGCTGTATATACTGGTAGCACCGGGTGCCAGATTTTTCCTGGGGTTGCGTTTAAGTTCGGTTTGTTTGACAAATTTCTGCATATGGTCGGTATCGAGAACGGTTTTGGGCGCTCCGGTATCGACCATCATCAGTGCAGGTTTGCCGTTAATGATAACCCTGGCCAGAAGATTGTATCCTCCGGTTTCGAAGTTAAGCTGGATTAACTTTAAAGATGTCATGTCGTAAGGGTTTAAAGTTTGTATGATGCGAAAAAAGAGACCTGATTCCCGGCAAGTCTCAGAAGTTAGGTTTGAGTGCGTACTTATTGTAATATTCCTCGATTATGGCGGTAGCTTCCTCGGCTGTATCAACCATTGTAAAGATATTAAGATCTGCCGGACTGATGTTCAGTTCCGCCAGCATGCGGTGTTGAATCCAGTCGATCAGGCCCTTCCAGTATTCGGTTGACACCAGAATAATGGGGAATCTTACGGTTTTATGCGTTTGGATCAGGGTAATTGCCTCAAAAAGTTCATCGAGAGTGCCGAAGCCACCGGGGAGCACAATGTAGCCCTGGGAATATTTCATGAACATCACCTTTCTTACAAAGAAGTAGTCGAAAGTTATGAGTTTGTCGGGGTCGATAAACGGATTGGCGCTCTGCTCAAACGGAAGATCAATATTTAAACCTACCGATTTTCCACCACCAAAATGAGCCCCTTTGTTGGCAGCTTCCATGATACCCGGACCGCCTCCCGAGATTATTCCAAATCCTTTTTTTGTCAGAAGATAGGCAACTTCTTCCGCAAGTTTATAGTATTTATGATTGCTTTTGGTTCGTGCGGATCCGAATATTGTAACACACGGACCTATACGTGCCATTTTCTCGAACCCATCCACCAGCTCAGCCATTATTTTAAAAACAGCCCAGGAGTCGCTGGTCATGATCTCGTTCCAGCTCTTTGGAGTTATCGCTTCCCTGATTTTTTCCTCTTCATCAAAACTTTCCGAATACATAGTACAGTTCAGTGTGATTTATCAATCAAAAATTGATTTTTTTCAAGGGTGTAAATATAATGCTATCCCTGTAGAATATCAAAATAAATCAAAGTTTGTTTTATATGGCTTTTTAAGACCTATACAATTCGTCTTTCAAATACCTGCCGGTAATACTGTTTTCGTTATGCATGATTTCTTCAGGTGTGCCGGAGGCGACAATATATCCTCCTTTTTTTCCGCCTTCTGGCCCAAGGTCTATGATGTGGTCGGCAACTTTTATTACTTCCATGTTGTGTTCAATCACCAAAACAGTATTGCCACGGTCGACCAGTCTGTTTAAAACCCCAAGCAGTACATTTACGTCCTCAAAATGGAGTCCGGTAGTGGGTTCGTCGAGTATATAAATGGTTTTTCCCGTGTCTTTTTTCGAGAGTTCCGTGGCTAGTTTTACCCGCTGTGCCTCGCCGCCTGAAAGGGTAGTAGACTGCTGTCCCAGGGTTATGTATCCCAGGCCCACCTCTTTAAGTGTCCGGATCTTTTGCAGGATATGGGGTATGTTTTCAAAAAAATCAACGGCCTGGTTGATGGTGAGGTTCAGCACATCGTTGATGGATTTGCCTTTGTATCGTACTTCCAGGGTCTCACGGTTGTAACGTTTTCCACTGCAGGTTTCACAGGGAACCTGAACATCCGGCAGGAAATTCATTTCAATGAGCCGCAGCCCGGCACCTTTACAGGTTTCGCAGCGTCCGCCCTTTACGTTGAACGAAAACCGCCCTGCCTGATAACCCCTGATTTTTGACTCAGGCAATGAGGCAAACAGTTTTCGTATTTCATCAAAAACTCCGGTATAGGTTGCGGGATTTGATCTGGGCGTCCGGCCTATGGGCGACTGATCGATTTCAATGACCTTGTCGAGATGCTCCAGGCCGAGAATCTTTTTGTATTCGAGCGGATTCTTGTCTGACTTGTAAAAGTGCTGACTCAGCACCGGATAAAGGGTTTCATTTATAAGGGTCGATTTTCCGCTTCCCGATACCCCGGTAACACAAACAAAAAGTCCCAGCGGCAGGTGCAGGTCAACACTCTTCAGGTTGTTGCCCGAAGCTCCCAGGATCGAAATCTGTTTCCCGTTGCTCTTTCTGCGAATTCCGGGAACAGCTATCTTTTTTCTTCCGTTCAGGTAACAACAGGTTATTGAATTGCATTGGAGCATCTCTTCCGGAGTGCCCGTTGCGACGATCTTACCGCCATGCCGGCCAGCCCCCGGACCTATATCTACGATAAAATCCGACGACAGTATCATGTCCTTGTCATGCTCCACAACAATTACGGAATTGCCGATGTCGCGCAGATCCTGAAGTGCTTTTATCAAACGCTGGTTGTCGCGCTGGTGCAGCCCTATGCTCGGCTCGTCGAGAATGTAGAGCACACCGACCAGCTGGGAACCGATCTGCGTTGCAAGTCGTATGCGCTGAGCCTCGCCACCCGAGAGACTGCCTGCCGTGCGGTGAAGCGTAAGATAATCCAGCCCCACATCCAGCAAAAAACGAATGCGTGTCCGTATCTCCCGTATGATCTCGTGGGCGATTGTCTTTTTTCTGAGGTCGGTAAAGAGATCCTCACGGGTGAACCAATCGTCGAGCATCGCAAGCTCCATAACGGAAAGCTCTGCAATGGTACTGCCGCCGATTTTAAAATTCAGCGAATCCTTTTTCAAACGACTGCCGTTGCATTCCGGACAGGGCTTCAGATTCATGAAGCTACCGGCCCATTTGCGAATACCGGCAGCATTATTCTCCACCGACTGGTTGGTAATATAGTTTACAAGTCCTTCAAAATTAAGAGAATAGGATGATGTTACGCCAAGGTATTCGTTCTTTACCTTCAAAACTTCATCGGTTCCGTAAAGGATTGCGTTAACGGCTATTTCGGGAATTTCTTCGATGGGAGTGTCGAGGGTAAACCCGTATTTTTCACCCAATGCTTCTATCTGTCTGAATATCCAGGTTCCCTTTGCTTCGCCCAGCGGCGCAATTCCTCCTTTTTTAATGCTCTTCTTTGCATCGGGTATAATCTTGCCCAGGTCAATTTCGGTAATAGTGCCCAGTCCGTTGCAATGCGGACATGCCCCATAGGGGGAGTTGAATGAAAATGAATTGGGTTCGGGTTCGTCGAATGAAAGTCCGGTTGCGGGATCCATAAGGTTGCGGCTGAAGTATCTTCCGGATGAACCCGCCATTTCAACCACATACATGCTTCCCTTGCCATGACGCAGCGCGGTTTGTACCGATGCAGGGAGGCGTTCGGCTGAATTTCCTTTCAGGTTGATACGGTCAACCACCAGTTCGATGTCGTGTGATTTGTACCGGTCGAGCTGCAGTCCGAAGCCGATTTCCCGCAGCTCACCATCAATACGCGCTTTCAGAAACCCCTGTCTGCGCAGTTGCTCGAACAGCTCGCGGTAATGCCCCTTCCGGCCTCTGATAAGCGGAGCGAGAATGAGCAGGTCGCGGCCTGCATACTCTTCACGTATCAGTTCGATGATCTGCTGCCCGGTGTATCGTACCAGGGGGTTGCCCGTTACCGGGGATATGGCCTCCGATGCCCTGGCAAACAACAGCCTGAGAAAATCATAGATTTCGGTTATAGTACCGACGGTGGATCTGGGGTTGCGCGATGTTGATTTCTGTTCGATTGAAATTACCGGGCTAAGTCCGTTGATTTCGTCAACATCGGGTCTTTCCAGGTTGCCGATAAAGTGCCGGGCGTAAGCCGAAAAAGTCTCCATATACCTGCGCTGACCTTCGGCATAAATGGTATCGAACGCAAGAGAAGACTTTCCGCTTCCGCTCAGTCCCGTAATCACCACCAGGCGGTTGCGGGGGATTGCAACGTCGATATTCTGAAGGTTGTGAACCCTGGCACCGTAAACGCGCAGCTCCGGGTTTGCCTGGTCTGCTGATATTGGTTCTGCTATGTCGCTAATGACTTCTTTAATAGACATGCTGTATTAGTTCTCTTTCGGGATGGAGGGCCGGCGGTCGTTGAAGATTGCATCCCCGTCATTTATCCCGCGGTTCAGCTTTTGAACCGAAGTATAACCTTTTTCCGGCAATTCGATGCTGTAACTCTTTCCCTTTGCGACGGTAAGCTGGTCGGTTCTGAGCCAGGGATTGAATTCTTTAAGAATTTTATAATTCACCTCGTTCCGGGCTGCAAAGTTAATCAGATCCGCAATACTGGTGTCAACGCTCACCGTATAGGTAGGAACCGGCGGGTAAAGATCGCGGTTACGCAGGAAAAAGCCGTAAGCGGTCGGATTTTCATAGATGAGTTTAAGCGCCAGGATACGGTAGATGTACCTTGAGGTTTCCTGATTCAGGTATAGATTGTAAAAATCACCGGCCGACTGCCGCTCCTTCTCGCGCGTGATGCGTCCCATTCCTGCATTGTAGGAGGCGGCGGCAAGTGTCCAGTTTCCATACTGACTGTAAGCGCTTTTCAGATACCGGCAAGCAGCTTCCGTCGCTTTTTGTGCATGATATCGCTCATCCACCTGATCGGTGACTTCCAGGCCAAACTGCCGGGCGGTTTTGTCGAGAAACTGCCAGAAACCGGCCGCGTTCGAGGGTGAAACAACATTCATTAGCCCGCTTTCAATCAATGCCAGATATTTGAAGTCGTCGGGTACTCCGTTTTCACGAAGAACTCCTTCCATCATCGGGAAAAAGCGGGCGGCCCGCTTCAGCATAAGGATGGTGTTTGAATGCCAGTAAGTATTCACCAGTAGCTCCCTGTCGAGGGATTCCCGGACAAAATACTGATTGAGCGGCACTGCTTCCCCCGCAAATGTGAGTTCGTCGGGAAGAGGAACCGATAAGGCCTGATTGCTGGTAGTAAATGCCTCACGGTACTGACGGTCTTTCTCTTCACCGGACCCGGTCAGCCTGAGAGCTGCAAGTCCGGCCGATAAAGCGATGACCAGGATTAAAAAGGGAAGAACATATTGCCGTTTCATAAACTTCATCAGGTGTTTCTTTACGGATATAAACGCCAAATTGCGTTTTCCCGTATAATTTTTATTAATTCGGGAGGCTGGAAAGACGGAACCGGCACCGCCTACCGGATTCCCGTTATTATTGAATGCCTGGCAGTGCGGTTTGGCGGAAAACTCAGGGAAAAACGGGGTCCAGTTCCCGGAAGAGCGGAGCCTCACGGTCTTTGGCAGAGAGAACGGGATCGGGATAATTCCATTGGATGTTCAGGTCGGGATCGTTCCAGCGTACACTGCCCTCGGAAGCTTTGTTGTATTCATTCGTGCATTTGTAAAAAAACACAGTATCGTCTTCCAGCGTCAGAAATCCGTGCGCAAAACCGGGCGGGATCCAGTACATCCATTTATTTGTATCGTTCAGCTCAACAGCTACCCATTTGCCATACCATGAAGATCCGCTGCGGAGATCTACTGCAACATCGAGTACCGCTCCGCGCATAACACGTACCAGTTTACCCTGACTGAACGGCGGTTTCTGGAAATGAAGACCGCGCAAAACGCCTTTCATGGATTTACTTTCGTTATCCTGAACAAAATTTATGTCGATACCGGCAGCAGTGAACTTCCCGCGGTTGTACGATTCAAAAAAATACCCGCGCTCATCGGTGAAAACATCGGGTTTGATGATCAGTACATCGGGTATTTCGGTAGGCACTATTTCCATATCGGTAAAAAAGAAAACAAAGGGGTCGTTTAAATTCCGGTTTTCAGCCGGATTCTGAAACAGCCCCTCTGCGGTGTATCAGATGTGAATTACTTCATCGTATGCAGCGGCAACGGCTTCCATAATGGCTTCCGACATGGTGGGATGGGGGTGTACCGATTTGATGATCTCCTCGCCGGTAGTTTCCAGCTTACGCGCTACAACCACTTCTGCGATCATTTCGGTTACATTTTCACCAATGAGGTGTGCACCCAGCCATTCGCCGTACTTTGCATCAAAAATAACTTTCACAAACCCCTCTTTTGCACCGGCAGCGCTGGCCTTTCCGGATGCAGAGAACGGGAATTTGCCGATTTTGATCTCGTAGCCGGCTTCACGGGCAGCTTTTTCAGTCATTCCAACCGAAGCAATTTCAGGGTGCGTATAGGTACATCCGGGTATGTTGCCGTAATTGAGGGGCTCAACGTGCTTTCCGGCAATTTTTTCCACGCAGATCATACCTTCGTGCGATGCAACGTGTGCCAGGGCAGGTCCGCCGACAATATCACCGATGGCGTAAACGCCTTCCACGCTTGTGCGGTAGTAATCGTCCACTTCCACCTTGCCGTTTTTAATGCTGACACCGGTTTCTTCCAGTCCGAGACCTTCCAGGTTGGTGCTTATTCCTACGGCAGAAAGAACGATTTCTGCTTCGATGATCTCTTCGCCTTTTTTTGTCTTGACGGTAACCTTGCACAGATCACCTGAAGTATTCACCGATTCAACGGTTGAAGAGGTCATGACTTTCATCCCGGCTTTCTTGAAGCTGCGTTCCAGTTGTTTTGAAACTTCTTCATCCTCGACGGGAACAACATTGGGCATAAACTCAACCAGGGTTACCTTGGTGCCGAGGGCATTGTAGAAATAGGCAAACTCGGATCCGATGGCGCCTGAGCCGACAACTACCATGCTTGCAGGCTGTTTGGGCAGGTTCATGGCTTCCCTGTAACCGATGATTTTTTTACCGTCCTGTTTCAGGTTGGGCAGTTCGCGTGAGCGGGCTCCGGTTGCCAGAATGATATGACTGGCTTTAAGTTCCGTCTTTTTTCCTTCAGCGTCGGTTACCTCAACGGTTTTGCCCGGTTTCAGTTTGCCGGTACCGGCGATGAGTTCAATTTTATTCTTTTTAAACAGGAACTGTATTCCTTTGCTCATGCCTTCTGCAACACCGCGGCTGCGTTTTACGATGGCTTCAAAATCGGCTTTTGCTTCCCCTTCAAGGGTGATCCCGTAATCGGCGGCATGGCTTACGTATTCATAAACCTGGGCACTTTTCAGCAGTGCCTTGGTGGGGATACATCCCCAGTTGAGACAAATGCCGCCCAGTTCGGAACGTTCAACAACACCTACTTTCATCCCAAGTTGGGAAGCCCGGATGGCTGCAACATAACCGCCGGGGCCTGAGCCTATTACGATAAGGTCAAAATTCATAATGAATGAAATGTTTTAATGTTTTGCAAAGTTAGAAAATTACAGGGCTTCAACAAGCAGGAAGTGGTTTTGTTTGTCCGAAGCTTCCTCAGGGATGCATAAGGCTGGTCAGGGTTGCAGATTCCGCTCGAAGCCGGTTTCCAGGGAAATAAAGGTTTCGGTGAACGTTATTTCAGGGATCGACTGTATTTGCTCCACAATTACCCGTTTCAGGTCTTCGTTGTTTCGGGTGTAGATTTTTACAAGCAGCGAGTATTTTCCGGAAATATGGTGGCATTCGACAATTTCCGGAATCTTCCGGATTTTTTGGAAGACCTCGTCGTGGGTGGAATTGGTAGTTAAATTTACCTGAATGCCTATGAACGCGCAGGTGTGAAACCCCAGCCCGCGCGGATTCATGCGAAGTGCCGAACCGGAAATCGCTCCGGCTTCTTCCATGCGGGCTACCCTTTGATGTATGGCAGCTCCGGAAACCTTGCAGCGGCGGGCAACCTCAGTGTATGGCATCCGGGCATTGGAGCCCAGAAGATGGATGATTTTCCGGTCGAGACTGTCAAGATGAAAGTTGTGTGCCATATTTTGAAGGTAATTATCATATATTTCAGCAAAAATACAAATACCGCTTACGAAATTTAAATAATCCGGACCTTTTTTCTTAAAGATGGTAGTTATTGCTGTATTATTACATAATACCGATATTTTTGTACGACACCTGAAACGATGTTTTCTCAATTATGATATTCACCTTAAAATCTTACCATTATGAAATTTGATCCGGCGAGCCAGCTTCAGGACCTTCGTCAGTTCGGCGAGTTTGGCGATGTAAATCCTTCCGTATGCGATTCTGCGACGTTTACATTTATGCAGGCGAAAACCATGACCGATACGTTTCATGGTGAAACGGAAGGTTGTTTTCTTTATTCACGGCACTGGAATCCAAGCAACAAGTACCTGGCCGATGCCATGGCTGCCATGGAAGGTACCGAAGCTGGCTGGGTAACCGGCAGCGGAATGGGCGCCATTACTTCCACCATTCTTCACCTGGTTAACTGCGGCGATCACATCGTTTCAAGTGTTACCACCTACGGAGGAACTTTTGCTTTCCTTGCCAACTACCTCAAGAAATTTAAAGTTGAGGTTTCCTTCGTCGATATTACCGACCTGAAAGCCGTAGAGGCAGCCATTCGTCCCAATACCCGGCTTATCTATACCGAAACCATGACGAACCCGCTGCTGCAGATATCCGATATCCCCCGACTCGCCGATATCGCAAATAAAAGCGGGATCAAACTTGTTGTTGACAATACGTTCACGCCTATGATCGTGAGCCCCGCCAGACTGGGTGCACACATCGTGGTTTACAGTCTTACCAAATTCGTTAACGGAAAAAACGATTGCGTAGCCGGAGCCATCTGCTCAAGCAACGAATTCATCAATTCCCTGATAGATGTTAACGACGGAACCGCTATGCTGCTTGGGCCGGTGCTCGATCCGTTCCGCTCCTCATCCATACTCAAGAACCTTCATACGTTACACATCCGCATGAAGCAGCACAGCCTCAACGCTGCTTTCCTGGCCGAAAAATTTACTGCCATGGGCCTCCGGACCATTTATCCGGGACTGCCCCCGCACCCCGGCCATGAGTTGCTGAAATCGATGATGAATCCGGGTTACGGATTCGGCGGAATGATTGCCATCGATTTGGTTACTGCCGAAAAAGCTTCTGCCCTGATGGAAGATATGGAGCTCAACGACGTAGGATATCTGGCCGTAAGTCTGGGCTACTTTAAAACGCTCTTCAGCAATTCCGGAAAAAGTACTTCAAGCGAAGTTCCCGAGGATGTTCAGCGTAAGATGGGACTCAGCGAGGGACTCGTACGCTACAGCGTGGGTCTCGACAACGACATCGAACGCACCTGGGAACGCATTGAACAGAGCATGAAAAAGACCGGTTTAATTAAATAACCGATGATTCTGTCTGTTTCGGAATCAAATGTTTAAATATACTTCGCAAGCAAAAAACGGATTCTGCAAAGACTCCGTTTTTTTTCTGTCTTCATGTTGAATATGAGACGTTTGCCGGATTTTCGGAAACGTATTGATTCCGAAAATTTTATGAGTGGAATACGAACCCCTACGCGTATGCCGGTGCAAGGCAGAGTTCCGTTTGCCGGAGGGCAATGGCGATAAACTCCCTGTAATCGCGCGGTTGCAGTCTGTTGTTGTAAAAAAGCAGCATGCCCGTCACCGAGTGGCGAAGATTGTCGAGTATATCCCTGTTGATTTTTTCTGCATACGGAAGTGCGCCGGTAAGCACTTCTACGTCTTCCCCGAACAACTTGTCGGAAAATTCATAGATCGTTCGTGCCGTTGGGTGTTTTGAGCCGATATCGTTCATCTTTTCCACAAAAAACAACTCAAAAATCCCCGGATATTGGGTGAAGTAGGAGATGTAGGCTTTCACGCGCACGTTCAAACGCTCTCTCCCGGGTTCCATTTCTGTGCCGACCTCGTTTACCAAGGTCTCGCATTCTTCCATAAAATCGTTAACGCAAAGGAAAATAAGCTCGTTGAGATCGCGGAAATAGTTATACATGGTCGCAAAGGAATAACCTGCCCGCTCAGCAACGGTACGTACGCTCAGAGCTTTTAAACCTTCTCCTTTAAGGATTTCGCGGGTAGCATCTTTAAAATATCCGCGCATACGCTGCTCCTGAAGTTCTTTGTTAGGTGCCATAGCAATTTGTTTAAAGGTGCAAATATAGTGTAATGCTATTAAAATAATAAACAATGTTAATTATATTTTAATATTATTTTTGATTCGGATGGTTTAGTGCAGTTAATGTCTTAAAATACTGGGTGTTATATTAATTATTGTAAACGTGTTTCATTATCCATTCCGTATGACTTCATTGTTTGCTGTGTGTCTTGAAAGCAGGAAGCCCGGTGCAAACCGGGCTTCCTGGAAAATCAATCACGAGTATTTGATTAGTGGGTAACCATAGGTTCAAGACCTTTTGCCTGTTCGATGAAGTCGGCAACTTTGTCGAGCGAAGGAACGACGCGGGTTAACTTTTTTGCTTCATTCACTTCTTCGAGTTTTGCGTGCAGGTTCTCTGCATTGCGGGTTCTCAGTTCTTTAACCGTATCAACGCCCGAGGCTTTAAGCAGTTCGGCAAACTGGCTGGCTATGCCTTTTATCCTGAACAGATCTGCCATATTAACCCAGTCGAGAATTTTTCCTTCGTCAACTCCGCTTGCTGCGGCTATTGCAACGCGTCCTTTTTTTGAAGCTCCTTCTTTCAGTAAGCCTTCAACGGTTTTTATACCGGCTGCTGCCAGTTTTTCCTGGTAAACAGGTCCGATTCCTTCAATATCTGCAATGGATGCCATAGTAATAAATTTTTGGTTTTTAATCGTTTTGTTCAAAGTTAACCACAAAGGAGAAACTTGCAGGCATTTTTTCCGGTAAAGTGACGTATGCAATTTATCAGAACATGTTGGGTGTACGTTTCAGGCTTCAGATTTTGCTCTTCCCGTTTTGGCGTGCGCTGTTTTTGAATTTGAATTTGTACTGCAAAGCCTTACGTTGCAGTTCGCCCTTGCTTCTTCGGTTGCTGATAAGTTTCATGATCTCGCCGGCCGAATAGGTGTTCGGGTTTGAAGGAGAAACAAGCGTTTGTGTTTCGGTATTGGCAAAGAGGCCCGGGGTTTTACCGGCCCCCGATTGCTTTACAACCGGTTCGCCCTGGATTACTCCGTTTACAAAGTCGAACGGCATTCCGTCGGGTTTGCTGTAGAAAAAGAAGTTGTTGTCTTCGTTTACTTCGCTAAGATCGTTGAATCCGTCGGCAAGAAGTACCAGGTAGTACTTCCCGTTAAGGTGGGAAGGCATGCTGTAAGTGAACAGGAAGTCGGCTTCCGGGTCGTTGTAGAGCGCGCCGGCCACGCTCTGAGCCGAGGGAACATCTATGTAATTCCACCAGCTGCCGGCAATGCCGTAACCGTCGGGCCAGTACTCATTGTCACCGGGTGTGGTGCTGAACTCATTTGTGTAGTAGTCGTGTATGATAATGTCGTAGTCGTTGGCGTCGTAAGCATTGTAATACATGTACAGTATACTCCAGCGCGAGGAAGCTCTTACGGTTTGGGTACCTGAGTTGTAAACATTATAGGTTATCTGACGATCGAGGGGATCCTGCGATTCGGGGTTGTCTTCGTCCTTAAGGTTCCAGGCAAGAACGTCCAATCCTGTGGATATGTTCTCGTTGCCTACCTGTCCGGATGAGATGTTTATATCGGTTTTATTCTGGGCCACAAAAGCGGCAACACAAAAACTCTGGACAAAGAAGTCGTAATCTACCCATATTGTACCTTCATTTCCCCAGGTGCTTCCCCAGGTATTCATCAGTTTGAATGCATTTCTGGAGTCGTCGTAACCCGACATTACCATAGCATGGTAGGCATGCTGCATGCCGGGGTTAAGATAGGTGTCGTAGTCGATAACCGCGCTGCTTTTCCATTGCATGAAGCGGTCGCCAAGTCTGGCGCCTATCACTACCGGCCTGCCTTCTGCAAGATAAGCCTTGAAATTTTCGACCGTCATGCTGGCTGCATTGTTTTTGTCGGCTATCTTACGGTAGTTAACCAGGCGATTATCTCCGGCTTCCTGATTCCATGCCGGCAGGGGAGTTTCGCTGCAGTCGCCCAGATTAGTGTATGGCACAGATGCCAGCGAGGCTCCACCCCGGGTGATCAGCTGATCCATGGCCGATTCAAACTGAGTCCCGTTGCAGTTGCTGCCTTTCTGAGACGAAGGAATGGCAAGGAAGAGGTCGCGCGGACTCGTTTGATTGGAAGCCTGGGCAAGCTGCGTTTTTGTCCACTGGTTGTCGATTCCGTTGAGAGCCGTTTTCATATTGTAGCCCACAGCCCATGTAACACAGGTTCCGTATTTACCCTGGTCGCCTATGGGAGGAAATTTGCTGCTGAGGTCTGTTGCCGTTGGTAAACCACCGGTATTTTCATTGATTACAATATCCTGCGGAATTTCCTCAAGCTTCTCACCCTCCGCATTCCAGCTGGCAAGCACGCCTACCAGAAGCTCAGTAAGAAATTCGTTGACATCCTCATTCTGGCAAGAGGTAAGGACAAAGGGAGACACTGCAATGGCCAACATGGGAATTGTAATCCCAAGGATGGCAACTTTTTTTAACCTTGATTTCATCGTTTGGTGTAATTGGATTATTCTGCAATTAGCGGAGTCAGATCGTGGAGATCAGCAAATTTCGTTCCGCTGGTGTTCAATTTCGTCGGATTGCTGATCATAAATCCCCCGGTTTTGGGTCTGCCGATTATAAAATAGCTGTTGCTCAGATCGAATCCCGAAGTGGCGGCCGATTTTTCGAAACTTACCATTCCGAAAAAAGTACAGCCGCTGATGATGGATTGCCCGGCAAATTCGATGTTGTTCAGGAAGGCTGTTCCGGAAAAGCGGGAATCCAGAATGTTAAGCCCGCCGGCAAAACGTGCATACGAAAACTGGGCATCATCGCGAAAGCGTACCAGCGAGAAATCGCACCTTCCGCTGCAATCAAGATTGCTGAATCGTGCCGCTCCCCGGAAATCGGAGCCCTGAAACGAAGCTTTTCCCGCAAAGGAAGCCTTGAAGAAGTCGGCTCTTCCATTAAACAACGCTTCCTGCATGCTGAAAGGCTGTTCCGCCTGAATGCCTGTGAACCAGGCCACTTTCCCGTTTAAATGCATGTTGTTAAACGATGCTTTTTCGCGAAAGATTGCTTCAGTAAAGTTAACATCCCCCATTACTGTGCTGTTGCTGAAGTCGGCTTCCCCCCTGAAATCGCAGGCTTCGAAGGTGAGGGATGATTCGAACCGGGTGTTGACGCTGCGGTTGCCGTTGACCGAATTGCACCGGACTGTACCCATGAAGATGCAGTTTAGAAAGGTAACAGGAACACCGATGCCGGCAGTTTCACCGGAGGAACTGTATATTGACCTGGATTTCACCTCGGTGAAATCCAGGTCACCGGTTATGATCTTGTTGCTGATAACAACGGGCTTTCCCCGGTCTATGGTTTTTACTATGGCTGAGGGACTTATGCCGTTGTTGGTGTTGCTTTCCGTCCTGCCCTGGCAGCCGGCCGTAAACAACAGTATGGTGGCAAATACAATGAGGATGCGTTTCATGATAAAATTGGTTTTACTGTATACAAAGTACGAGATTAATACGATATAAAACTGCCCGATTCCGCAGTGCCGAATGGAATTGATCATTTTATGTCTGCATGCCGGTAAATACAAAAAGGGAATAAAAACCGAAGGTTAATGTGTAAATTTGCGGCAATAACTAAAATTCTATGACATTTTCCGAACTCATACATACACGGCAGAGCGTTCGTAGGTATGCTGCCACTCCCGTTGATTCTATTGCAGTTGCCTCTTGTCTTGATGCCGCCCGTCTGGCTCCGTCGGCCAGTAACTCCCAGCCCTGGAAATTTATAGTGGTTGATGAAGATCCGCTGCGTACCGAAGTGGCAAAGGCAACGTTTTCCGATATACAACTGATCAATAAGTTTACCGTTCAGGCTCCGGTTATTGTGGTGATTGTCATCGAAAAGGCTCGCTGGTTTACCCGACTGGCCATGCAGGTAAAGAAAAAGGAGTGGCCTCTGATCGATATCGGTATAGCTGCCGGACATTTCTGCCTGCAAGCCGCCGAACTGGGATTGGGTACGTGTATGATCGGCTGGTTCGACGAGAAAAAGTTGCAGAAACTGCTGCATATCCCGGCCGGCAAGCAGATCGGGTTGCTGATTACCCTGGGACATCCCGAAGAAGGGTATACTTTGCGACGGAAAATCAGAAAAACAGCGGATGAGGTGGTGAGTTATAATAAATATTGAGAGGTTTTGTAAAAAAGATGAAAATAGTTGTGTTTGTCAGGGTTATAATGAGTTAACCTCAACTATAAAGCAAATTGTGAAAGGGCCCCGTTTAATCTTAACAATGGAACTTTTATAACACTCGGAGTTTTCGGACAGCAATTTTATTCTATCGGTGAGAAGAGTTTTTCTTCGCCAGTTATAATTATACTGCATTCAATACCGGAAGTATCAAAACGTTTTCCCTGTTGCACTAACAAAATTTTTCAGTGAATAAAACTCCTTCCATCATAATCCGTGAAATCCATTCACATGAGTATATTCTCCTGGAAGAGTTCCTGTATGAGGCAATCTTTATTCCGGAAGGCGTTGAACGTCCGGCCATAGAGGTAATTAAGCGACCGGATCTGGCGGTTTACTATACGGATTTCGGAAAAGAAACCGACTTCTGCCTTATTGCCGAATGCAAAGGAATGCCGGTTGGTGCTACATGGATCCGTTTGTTTCCGGAAAACAGGAAGGGTTATGGATTTGTGGATGCCCGGACACCCGAGATATGCATGTCGGTTCTTCTGCCTTATCGTAACAAAGGCACGGGAACCATGCTGCTTGACGAAATGCTCGAATGCCTTGTTCGCAGTGGATACAAGCAGGTGTCTCTCAGCGTGGATGAGGAGAATTATGCATTTCGTATGTACCGTAAGGCTGGATTTGAAACCCTCAGCTCCGACGGGATTTCCGCTATCATGATTAAAAAACTGATAAATTAACTTCTTTCAGATAGCCGGTTTTCCGGTTACTGAAACGAATCCGGAGTGCGTATACTGGCTGCCTGACAGCTATTATTAATGGCGATGATCTTTAAAAAAAACTGTCAAAGACCGGATTAACTTATTGCAAACGGCTCTGGATGAGCTATATGTGAAAGGCAATGCGAAAGCAGCCGGGAAGTTCTATTCGGAAAATTATACTGCTCATGCAGGAAGTAAAACCTACCGTGGCCGGAAGTTTATCCTGAAGTACGCAACAAGCCTCCGGAAATCCATTTCCGGGATTATAGTCCTGAAGACCGGATTGCTTTCCGATAACGGGAATCGGATCTGCTGGAGACGTACCCTGAGCGGTATGCACCGGGCATCCTTCCGGGGTATTCCGGCATCGGGTAAAAAGGTTAAATGAAAAGATATGGCCCTCTCCCGCACAGAAGATTAGATAATAGCCGAAGAATGGCTTTCGTCGGATCTGGCATTTAAGTTAATGCTTAAAAACCGCCCTTAAATTGAGATTTTACCATTCATCGCATTGTCTGCAACTACCCGGAATTTTGCAGGTTTTGAAAGAAGAATTTTCAGGATTTTGCTGACTGGCTTATTGTTTGCGAAGAGTTTCCTTTATTGGGATTTTTTGAAAATACAATTCCCGGTATCCTTCATACAAAATCCCCACACACTTGTCTTTCGTTATCGTAAGACATGAGTACCCAAACCCGTTTTCTTCGTTCAGCAGGACCCGAAATTCTTCGGGCCATGAGTTTCCATCGTCTGTACTTGCTTTCAGGGTCATGTTCCTGCGTTCGGAAGTGTGTGCCGGGTTGGAAAAATAAAGTACCGGGATGGCTTTACGGTCGGTTTTTACGTTGCCGGATATCAAACTGGCCATGCAGTTTGGCTCGATCAGCGCATGATTCGAAGAGGGGTGAAGCGTCCAGCTTTTTCCCAGATCCCGGCTTATTGCTACCGCTCTGCCGTTTCCCTCATCTTTAACTATGCGGTTAAGGTCGTCGCGCATGTTCAGCATGATGCTTCCGTCGCTAAGCTCAACGGCCTGTGCCTCGGTAGTGTTTGGTTTGGCGCCATTGCCAATTTGCCAGGTTTTTCCTTTGTCGGTGCTGTAAACTATGGTCGACTGACAGGTGTACTGTCCACCATCCAGGGCTTTGACGCCCAGATCGGATTTATATTGCGCGGGAAATACCAGCGTTCCGTCGCTGAGCGTAAGCCCTCTCCCCGGACCGGCCAGCAGAAGTTGCCAGGATGGATCTTTAATTTGCGTGGTAATGTTGACCGGTTTACTCCAGCTGATTCCGTCGTCGGTGCTTTTTACGAGAATAAACTGTCCGGTTTCTTCGGGGGTTGTTCCGGGCTTTGAGTCCCACCAAAGCATGCGATCGTGGTGCGACCCGCTCATCCAGAGGGCGGCTACCCATAAGGTTCCGGTAAAATGATCGTACAGTATGCAGGGGTCGCCGGTGCCGTTGAGACGGTCTGGTCTGCCGCCCCATTCTCCCATATCCAGAATCACTTTCATGGGCTCCCAGGTTTGTCCTCCGTCGGTGCTGCGGCTCATGCCGATGTCGATGTTTTCCTGAAGGTCTTTGCTGTTGTGGTAACGGATGTCGTATATGGCTATCAGGGTGCCGGCGTTTGTTGTAAGCAGTCCGGGGATACGGTAGGTATGTACGTTGTCCTGGCCGGCTCCTCTGAGTACCAGTGCCGGACGGTACCTGAACGTGGTCCCGGAAGGAATCCGGATTTTGCCGGTTTTTGAAAATATAAGATCAACGGATTCTATTCCAAAACTCTGTTCTGGCTTAACTCCCTGTTTCAGGACAAACCCGAAAACATATGAGCCGCTTTCGCCGGAGGATTTCATCCCGGAAAGGGGAGCAAACGGCTTTGCTGCATTGCCTGTAGCCGCAAAAAGCTTGTTGACAGCCGTTTCGTTATTCCCGGTTTCATGTTCATATACAAGGACGGAGTCGATGATGCGTACATCACTTCCGCAGGAATAGTTGATCCTGATGGACCTCAGGCTGTTTCCGGCGTCGTTGTTGGTTAACTCAAGGGTAATTATCCCGGGATTTCTTCTGTCGGTGAATAAAGGAACCTTCGTTAAAGTTATAGTTGCCGCTACCCCGGACTCTGTCCCGGAAGCATAAGTTACCGAACCTCTTGAAAAAGCGAGGATAAGGAGAAAGGCAATCAGAGCCGCATTTACATATCCACTCGGAAAACTTTCAGCACGCATATTGGTTTAGATTGATTTGATAGCAAACATAAGTCAATTCTGCGGGGCCTGCAAGTCAGCAGGGTTTTCCCGGCCTTCGTTCGCTTTCATCTGCTCCATGATTCCTGCCGGGGGTTGCTGCCGTTCGATCTGCCGGACCATGAAATCAAGGTGTGGCGTGATGTAGCGAAAGAAACGGGAGTAATCTTCACAGAGATAGCTATGTCCGGGTTCACCGTCCCGGCTCCTGCAAAACCGGTGTTTCGGACAGTCTCCGTGGCAGGCGTACCGAACTTCGCATTCCCGGCACTGGCGGGTCAGGGCAGCCAGTTTGTTTTGCCCGAATGCCGCCAGCTTTACCGACGACATCAGGGTTGGGAGCGGAGTTTCAAGGATGTTTCCCAGATAGTAATCGGGATAAACAAAGTGATCGCAGCAATACAGGTTTCCGTTATGTTCCAGTACGGTTGCATCGCCGCACCGGGGCGAGAAAGTGCAGAGTCCGGGCATGGCACCGGCCCGGTTGGCTAATGCCGTGTCGAAATGCTGTACAAACACCTTTCCTACATCGTTTCGTACCCAGCGGTCAAAGATGCGGGTAAGAAAGTTTCCGAGCTGTCCCGGTTTCAGACTCCAGGGTGTCAGTTCCGCATCTCCCTTGTTAAGAGGATGTACGAGCATAATAGGTTTTGCGGAACCAACCTGCCGTTCCACGACCGGGATAAACTGCATGTAGCGGCTTCCTGAATTTTTCAGAAAGTTGTAGACCTCTTCAGGATGTTCCGCACTATAATGATTAATGGTGCTAAGGGTGTTGAATTCTATCCGAAACCGGTGCAGCAGTTCCAGTCTGTGCATCGTCTTTTTCCAGCTTGGTCGTCCATCACCGTATTTCCGGTAGCGGTCGTGTACGTGTTCCGGATCATCGAGGGATATTCCGGTTAAAAATCCGTTTTCACCCAGAAAGCGGCACCACTCTTCATTCAGCAGGGTTCCGTTTGTTTGCAAAACATTGATGATTTCCTTGTCGCCAGCATAGGTTTGTTGCAATTCCAGGGCTTTGCGGAAATAGGGAAGTCCGGCCAGAGAGGGTTCGCCTCCCTGCCAGATAAAATAAACCAACGGCACCTGTTGAGCGATTATGTATTCCCGGATGTATTTCTCCAGTATTTTCCCATGCTCTGCGGGATCTGCAGGAGAAGTAACGATTTCTTTCTTTTCCAGATAATAACAGTAGGTGCATTTCAGGTTACAATCCGGCCCGGCGGGTTTAAACATAACATTAAATGCCTTTGGAGTGGCCGGATAGCAGAAATCCATTGCTCTATTGTTTGCCGGAAAAATTGAACCGGAAGGTTTCTATAGCAGCCGGCGCATGCGATTCACGCATCAGCCGTTCCATTTTGCGCACCATATTTTTTCGTCTGCCGGCAAGGTTATTCAATTCGCCCGGATCTTTTTTCAGGTTGTAAAGTTCAATGGTCATATTTCCTTTAAAAATGTCGCCGCGGATTCCTTTCCACTTTCCGCACCGTACTGCCTGCTGACCGCCGTATTCGTGCAATTCCCAGTAGAGGTGTTTATGGCTTGGTTGTTTTTTGCCCAGTAATTCGGGCAAAAACGATATTCCGTCGGTTAATGTTGCATCTGCACCGGCGACTTGGCAGAGGGTAGGAAGGTAGTCGTGAAATGCAGAAATATGATTGCTGATCGTACCCGGTTTGATTTTCCCTGGCCAGCAGGCGATCATGGGTACACGGATGCCGCCTTCATACACGAAGCCCTTGCTGCGCCCGAACGTTTCTGCATAGATTCCGTTGCTGTTGAACCATTCCGCATCGGTTCCGCCACTGAAGGAAGGCCCGTTGTCGGAGGTGAAAATGATCAGAGTGTTGTCCGAAATTCCTTCCTTTTCCAGCCATTCCAATAGTCTGCCGATTTGTTCGTCGAACCCGCTGATCATGGCTGCATACGCTGCGCGCGGGGTCAGACAGGGAAAATATCCCGAGCTGCCGGTATAGGGCTCCTCGGGTCCGAATTTATTGCGGTAATAATCAAGCCATTTTCCTTCCGCCTGAATGGGAACATGAGATACGGGACTGGCCCAGTAAAGGAAAATTGGTTCTCCCGTGAGGGCGGGATTGTTCTGCTCAAGAAACCGGAACATGGCTTCCTCCATCGCATCTCCAGCGTTTTTATGAAGCGTGAATTTCCGGTACGATTCCGGGTCGAGGGGATTTACTCCGGGTTCAAGTCCGGTATGCGGAGGTACCGTATCGTTGCCCATCAGCACCCGGCGGGTGTTTTCGTAAAGGTGGACAGGGTAATACGTATGAGCTTGCCGCTGACAGTTGTAGCCGTAGAAATAGTCGAATCCGCTTTTGTCCGGGATGCTGCCGGTGTGCGGCGCACCCAGGCCCCACTTGCCCGTCATGGCGGTACGATAGCCCGCTTCTTTGAACAGCCCGGCAATGGTAACGGTGTTATCGGCCATTGGCCTTTGTCCTTCCAGGGTACTGTCGGCAAGCATGGCTCTGTAATTGTATACGTCTCCCCGTTCCGTCCATTCATCGTTGCCCCTGATCTGGGAATGTCCGGCATGAAGTCCGGTGAGCAGAGAACAACGGGCCGGAGCGCTTACGGGCGAAGAGCTGTAATGCTGTGTAAACCGCATGCCTTCGGCTGCCAGCCTGTCGATATTGGGCGTTTCAATCTTCTGCTGTCCGTAACAGCCCGTTTCGCCATACCCGAGGTCGTCGGCAAGTATCAGAATTATATTCGGACGGAAAGCGCTGTCGCTTTGCATCATGGCAGTAGAGGCACCGGAATGAAACACGGACAGGCCAACGCCCGGGATCAAAAGAAGCTTATTTTTTTTCATCGGGATGTTTCGGATGTGTAAAAATAGGCGGTTAGGTGCTAAATCCCTATAACATCCGGAAAAATTACAGGTGCTGTATTCTTCATCGGGCCTGACCCTCTCGCAACTTTGCTGTCCGGTAAATAAAGCTGACAGTCCAGGGCGATGACGGCAGGTGCCGGATCAGGAATTCCGGAGATGATACAGAAATGAAACTTTAAAAGGCTTTTAACTGCCCCTTATTTTTGCTGACAAATGTTTAGTTATCCCTCAAAGCCTCAATTCTTTTATATACTTCTTCCGTATGAAAACTGTCTTTAAAATTTAAAATTATTTTATCTCCGTTTTTTTTTGATAGGATCAGATAGGGATGTTTGCCGGAATGTACTAATAATCGGGTTCTTCCATAGTTTTCCAGTGTGAAAAATCCTTTATTGACGCTCATAAAACTAAATCCGTTGGTACGGATTTTTATTGGTGGTATGGCATCGGCAAGTTCTGTTTTTTCAATTTCATCAATATTTATTTCAAATCCGTACATTCCGGAGAACCGAACGGAGTCGTTGCCATACGACACCTTCGAAGGTATAAAACCATACATTATCAGCCCGGCAACAAAGAAAGCTGCAATTACTGGAATAAAATAGGTAAGTCTGGTTTTTTGTTTCTTGTTTTTGTCATATTTCTGAGCATTTAATACCATTACGGATAATCCTACGGTAGTCATTAACAGTATCATGGAACTGGCTACCATGGTAAAACCAATCCATTTAAACACGAAATACCCGATAATTATACACAGACCAATTGTGATCAATCCGTTTCGCATATAAGCGGATAATCCCTGGATGTCAACATTTTTCTTTTTGTCTTCGGGCATTGTGCTGTAACCCGCAATCAAATCGGGAGCGGATTTTACCAGGAATCCAAGGCCAATCATGAATAATCCAACAATGAGGCTTAATATATCCATTGACTATCAATTTTTTATGCTTGTTTCTGTGGTAAATGTATGTTTGATACTTCCATCCGGAGGCAGTTGAAACAGCAGCTCTGCGTCTTCTGAGGAAACCCTGACGGATTGCAGGGGGTTGCCATGGATTGTGAATTCCTCTACCCGGCCATCCTGCCACTGCATATCAACCGTGAGGTTGCCCCGGGCTTTCAGTCCCGAAACGCTTCCCGAGGGCCAGGCTGCGGGCAGGGCAGGGAGCAACCGGATCAACCCTTCATGACTTTGCATAAGCATTTCAGCTATCCCTGCTGCCAGTCCCATATTTCCGTCGAGCTGGAAGGGAGGGTGGGCACACAGCAGG